>JBLHFL010000012.1:0-19685 GCA_047618105.1 Granulosicoccus sp. | reverse complement strand
CAATGTAGAACACCAACTGGTGCGGGCCCAACTCAAAATAATCGACCAGGTCGCCGCTTAGGTAGGTAGAGGGCTCCATATCATGGCGCACATGATAATCTCCCTGGGTCAGCTCAAAGGTCGGTAGGAGCCGCTGTTGCACGGCACGGCCGGCTTGGAGATCGAGCTTTAGGCGATCGACGTGATCTTGCAGCTGTTGATTACGCTGTTCCAACTCTTGTCGGTAGAGGTAGTTTTCCTTAAATAACAGGGCTCGTTCCAGGGCGCGTTCAACCGAATGCTCTAGCACACTAAGATCGACCACCGGCTTCATCAAATAATCGGCCGCACCCAGACGCAACGCCTCTACGACATCGGTCATCACGCCGGCGCCGGAGACCACGATCACCGGCACCTCGTCGGTCGATTCCATAATGCAATTGAGCAGCGAGATGCCATCCATGCCGGGCATGCGCAGATCGCAAATAACCAGATCAGGGCGCTCCCGTTCGAATACGGCCAGACCTTCGGTGCCATTAGCCGCCTCTAAGGTGCGGTAACCGCTGTCCTCAAGGTAGGCGACGATGGAGTCGCGTACGGCTTTTTCATCCTCGACAATTAATAGAGTCGCGTCATTTAGTGCCATAATTTGATCGGTCTGCAGAGATAGACCTTCAAGTTAGCCATACTGCGTTCAGAACGCAACCGTTAGAGACCAGAGTTCGCATAGAATCACGCGATTCCACTCGATTAGGGCGCAATTGGAGAGTACCGCCAGGCAAGATAGGCTAAGGTGGTGCCAGGTAGAAAGGGGATGTTTTGTGGGAGTTGTTGCAACCCGCCCTTATCGGGCGGGAACAGTGGACCCGGTCCTAGAAGCCTTCATCCACGAAATTGCCGTCATCAGAGGAAAAGTCGTCTCCCTGATCGAGGAAGGCGTCGCCGTCTAGGATGCCGTCTTGAACATCGTAGGCCCGTTTTGACAGATATACCTGTCGATATTGGCTGTAGGCATCGCCCATCAATAGGCTCTCTGCGGCCAAGAGATCTGCCCGTGTTTGTACCCCGGCGAGCACGGCAACGCCAATGCGCGGGCCATTGCTGATCGAAAGCTGGCGCAAGGGGTCAAGCCAAGGATCAACCAAAACACCCAGTCCGTCGCGCACTGAACTCGGTCCTACCAAGGGCAACACCAGATAGGCACCACTGCTGAGCCCCCACACGCCCAGCGTCTGACCCAGGTCTTCGCGCTGCACGGGAATCCCCAGCTTGCTGGCGACATCAAACAGCCCGCCCAGACCCACTGTAGAATTAATCAAAAACCGTTCGGCTGATTGAATTGTACCACCGGCCTTGCCCTGCAAACCGTTGTGCACGGCGTTGCGGATCTCGCCAAGGTTTCCGGCAAAATTCCGCACACCATTTTCTGCAAAGCTGGGCAATAGCGCGTGATAGATCACCGCAGTGGGCCGTAACAACCACGTATCGAGGAAGTCATTAAACTTAAACACCACACGGTTGACCGGCTCGAATGGATCCTGTTCTGCAGCATAGGCCGGCGAGCCGACGCCCGTCAGCGCCAGACATAGCGCGACGGTGAGAACTAGGCGGTTTTGTGTTCGTTTATCCATGATGATAGGGCTTGTTCCGCGCGCGTGGTAAGACCGACATTAATTTCCCTAGCTGCGGGCGCTTCCGGCTGGGACGCATTGGTGACGGCTTTTTGCACGTCAGCAAAGCGGTGTACCGTCGACTGTTTCAAGTCTTGTGCCTCAGCAAAGCTAGACACGTTCGAAGACTTTTTTAAATTTTTCTCGATCCCGGCCAGCCGTCGCCCTACACCAATGGCGCTCTGATTCATCATCTTGAGCTCGCGTAACGACTGCGCCTGACTGACCACGAACTGGGCCTCAAGCCGAGCGAGACGGCGCCAAGTGACAACACATAAACTCACTAACAGAACCATACAAACGATCAGGCCCTGCTCCAACAATGTAAACTCTAACCCGACAAATTGACCCATAAGTCTCATTACTCCAAATTATTGACGCTAATATCTCATACTAGCAACAATTAAGCCATTATCTAGAGGTCGGACAATTCTGACCATTCATGGTCGGTCAATAGGTTTTTAATCGCGATCAGAATCAACAATTTATTGTTCTTATGGCTGACTCCCTGAATGTAACGGGCATTATCGGCGTTACCGACATTGGGCGCCGGTTCGATTTCGGACTGGCGCAGGTACACCACCTCGGCCACCGCGTCGACTTGGATACCAACGACCTGGGCCTCGGTTTCCAAAATCACAATACGGGTATTATCGGTAATGTCGGTTGAAGACAGGCCAAAACGCTCCCGGGTATCAACCACCGTTACAACATTGCCGCGCAGATTGATAATACCGATCACATAGGCGGGGGCACCGGGTACCGGCGCGATCTCACTGTGACGCAGTACTTCGCGTACCTGCATGACGTTGATGCCGTAAGTTTCCTGCCCCAGGCGAAAGGTGACCCATTGCAGGATCGGGTCGTCGTCGGTATTGGCATTCTGTGCGGTCATGGTCGATTTTCCACTCCGTGTTTTTTTACTATAGTTCAGATCCCGTCCGCCTGCGGTCTATAATCCCAATCACGCACTTAACCGCACACCAGCTGCGCAAAGGCATCCGGATCGAGCAGTGCGCACATCTCCGAAATAACGGTGCCCGCCAGCCACGGTCGTGAGGTCCGCTGTGTACGCCATTTTACCGCATCGTGGATCAGGGAAATCGATCCATGAATGCTTTGCGCAGCAAAGGCCCAGTCCGAATCGTGTACCCCGATGGCGAACCTCACCCATGCGTGGGTGTCGGGCTGGCTGCGCTCTGGCATGATCATTAGGCCGGTATCGACCACCCGAATCTGCCGACCATTGTGCATGGGCAGCAAACCTAACAACCAACTGGGTTGATCAAACAAGGGCGTTATATTTTGATCCACCCTATGGATGGTGCTGAGCATCCGCAAGGGTATTGCCAATTTCAGTCCATTGACCGTAAAAACCAAACAGTCGAAGCGTTGCTGCGCCCAAGCCGGCTGCGCCCAAGCTTGCCGATCGGACAGCCGGGCCGCTACGCAGGGGAGCACGCTGTCAAGCTTCGCCTGGCCTGCGCCTTGCGCAAACATCTCAGCAGTCGCGTTGACTGGCCGAGCCAGGCTCGGATGCTCAGTGTTGGCCTGCGCTCCGATATCCCCGTCATTCGAGGTAGCTTCGTGAAGCAAGGCATCTAAATAGGCCATCACCGCGCGCGCATTGGTGACCTGAGCGGTCCGAGTGCGGCCTCGATCGGAGCTATTATCCGGCATTCTGGGACCGGTATTGATGATGGCGACTGGCGCTGAGCCAGAGTAGGTCTCTGAGCCGAGATTGGGCTAGTTTTTGGATATGCGCTAAGAGCATCAATTCAATACACAGCGCCTGGGCATTATTGAGCGGCTGGTGCCACAGGCAGATCATCTCATACCCGCGCGCTACCTGGGCCAGATTCAACTCGTGCGTGGCGCTCACGGCTGGGTTAATGGTCTGGTGTAACAGGGCGTCGACATATTGATCGAGGACACTTGTGGCGCCACTACCGCGACTCGCCATCATCGGTTCTGTACCAGCGTGTTTAATAAGCTGCTATAGGCCCTAGCACCGCGACTGGCCCCATCCAGCTGGCTAATCGCCTTACCGTCGCGACTGGCGTCACGTAATTTGGTATCAACTGGGATCGCCAAATCCCAAATATGGCCCTGATGCTGTTCTCTTAGCGTTTTCAGACTTTTAACCGATGCTTGAGTACGGCGGTCGAACATAGTCGGGACTACTAGATAATCCAACTCACGACGTTGTGATCGGGTCACCATCTTAATGGTATGCACCATACGCTCCAGGCCCTTAAGCGCCAAAAATTCGGTTTGCACCGGCACTAACAGCTTCTTGCAGGCTGCGAGTGAATTGATCTGCAGAACGCCTAGCAGAGGAGGCGTATCGATCAGCGCGTAATCAAAATCATCCCATAGGGTGGCGAGCGTTTTAGACACGATCAAGCCCATGCCATCTTGCTGGCTAATGTTTCGTTCCAACGTGGCGAGCGCGGTCGATGCGGGAATCATTCCCATACCCGGGACCGAGGTCGCGACAATAATCTTGGCATGGACTTGATCTGCCGCCTGGCCCGGATTCATAAACAGGTCGTAAGCGCTCTGTTCGATCTCATCCGGATTGAGACCAAAATAACTGGTTAAGGACCCTTGAGGGTCCAAATCGAGCAACAGCACCCGATGACCTTGCTCGGCCAACAACGCCCCTAATGACACCACCGTGGTGGTTTTACCGACCCCACCCTTCTGATTCGCAACCGACCAAACCTGCATGCTTATGCCTCTCTAGGATCCTGCGTCGCGAACACTGGCACCAAAGCCCGCCACCAGGATGGATAAGGTACCCTGGTGCGCCAACGCATCCGCTGGCTGATAGTGGCCAAAGGCCGTGGCAGACAAGCGCTGCCCCTGGATGCCGGCGCGCTGTAAATAGGTTAAAACGTTGATCGCCCGCTGCGCCGACAGTTGCCAACTGCCCTGCGCCGTACTGCTTTCCTGACTCAGACTGTAGCCTTCCACGGCGACCGGCAGACTCAGTTCGGCCAAGATTTTGCCAACTTCATAAAGCATGGCTTCGGCGTTATTGGTGATATTGGCCGAACCGGGTGAGAAGGTGATCGAGTCGGCTATCTGAATTTCTATCCAGGCCTCACTGCCGCTGATACTAAACAGCTGTTGTTCAATCAGCGGCGCGAATTGCTGGCTCAGCTGCTGCTGAATATCGAGCAGCGCAGTCTGTTGCTGCAAACGCTTGGCGCCGTCCAGTTCAAACGCGGTGACAAGGTTGGCGTCCGATTGGGAGGAGGGGCTGAAAAAATCGGGCCCTTGGCTGGGCTTGGCCAATTCGATTGGCTCGATTAGAGCTGATTGAACATCAAAGACCTGGGTTAGGCTGGCACTCACCTGTTTGAATTTCCCCTGTTCCAACGAACTGATTGAGAACAGGAAGACAAAAAACGCAAACAGCAGGGTTAAAAAATCGGCATAGGACAGAATCCAACGCTGTTCCTTCGATGAACTGCTGACAAATCGCTGGCGCTTGAGTCGATTCACAAGCGATATTCTTTCAGTCGACGTTCCATTAAGCGCGGATGTTCACCCTCTAGGATGGCCAAGATACCGTCGCAGAGCATTTCCTCGAATTGACTGCGTTGCAGGGCATCGGCGCGCAAACGGCCGGCAACCGGAAGCAAAAAAAGATTGGCCAACCCGACACCATAGATGGTGGCAACAAAGGCGGTGGCAATCCCTACGCCAATGGCGTTCATGTCATCAACCTGGGTCATCACCTGAATCAATCCCAGTACGGCGCCGATAATCCCCATGGTCGGGGCATAACCTCCCAAGGCATCAAAAAAATCAGCTGTGCGCAACCATTCATGTTCGCGTGACTCCATCGACACCTGCAGGCTCTGCTGGATTTTCCCGCCATCCGCACCGTCGACAATCAACTGCAGACCCAAGCGTAGGAATGCATCGGGCTCTTTAGCTGACTCCGACTCGAGACTCAAGGGACCGTTGCGGCGCACCAGCTGGCCCCAATAAGTAAGCTTACCGATCGCCGAATCACCGCTTGGATGATGCGACCAGAAGATACTCGGAAACAATCGCCAGGCGGTTTTCCAAGTTCTGACGTCGGCCTGAACCATCCCCGCGGCCAGCGTCCCGCCGAGCACAATCAGTGCTGCGGGTATATTGGATAAAGAACCGACCTGACCACCTTCTAAGAGATGGCCACCGAAAACGGCAAACCAAGCAAACAACAGGCCCGCGAGCGCAATCATCTAGAATCCTTGTAACGATGTTGAAAAAGTTTAGGTACTGTGGCCCCAGTAAGGCCTCCAGGCAAAGACCGAGCTGGCCAGCTTTATCCGCCTTAGCGGACAACTTCTACCATGCGTTGGGCAATGGCCAACAAGGGAATCACCTCATTGGCGAGATTGGCCTTTATTATTGCAGAAGGCATGCCATCGATCACACAGGTACTGGCCTCTTGCGCCCAGACTGCGCTATGGCCCTGCCTGAGCAGCCGGGCCCCTTCCCGTCCGTCGGCTCCCATACCAGTCAGGACAATGGCCAGATTGCGATTGCCGAAGTATTTCACGGCACTGC
Source organism: Granulosicoccus sp. (assembly GCA_047618105.1). GTDB lineage: Bacteria > Pseudomonadota > Gammaproteobacteria > Pseudomonadales > Natronospirillaceae > Reinekea. The sequence goes on along the minus strand of JBLHFL010000012.1, from coordinate 13,464 downwards.
CAAAGGTCAAATCGACACTGGGTTTATAATTTAATCGCGCATCGCCCGGCAGAATTCTAAGGCGATTCTTGCCGGCAATCATCATTTGCATCCCGCCGGGCGCCAGGTAGGCCGTACCCGGCTCTAGGGTCTCGCCATCGACGGCCTGCTTCACATGGATGGCGCATTGGGCATTTAAGCGCTCTGCGAATGACGCGGTGAAGGTGCTGGGCAAATGTTGGATCAATAGTATCGGGCACGGAAAATTGATCGGCAGTGGCGTCAAAACCTTTTGCAGCGCTACCGGGCCACCGGTCGAAGCACCGATCAATACCAGCTCAAAACCCTGCGGGTAGCTTTTTTTTTGTTGCCCGGCACTCGTCGAAGGCAGATTGGGCCCGGTCCTCGATCCGGCCACGGTGAGGAGTTTTTCCACCAGCACTTGCTGCAAACTTGAATGGCCACCGCTGATACGTTCGTAGCTCTTGGGTAAAAAGTCGACCGCCCCTGCATCCAAGGCATCCAAGGTGACACGCGCGCCTTCGATGGTCAGCGAAGAAAACATCAGGATCGGTGTCGGTTGCTGGGTCATTATTTCCCGCACCGAGGAAATGCCATCCATCAGCGGCATTTCGTAATCCATGGTGATCACGTCAGGCTGCAAACTCAGTGTTTTTTCAACCGCTTCTCGACCATTAGTGGCCTCACCGACGACCCTGAGCCGTGGATCCGCATTGATAATGGTTTTAACTTGTTGGCGGAAAAATCCCGAATCATCAACAATCAAGACCCCAATAGACATCGACTAACCTCATTTATGACCGAACAGTTTCGGAGCGACCTGCGCTATCGGCCTTGACCGGTGTGCGCCTTAAGCAAGCTGGGGATGTCGAGTATGAGCGCAATTCGACCATCCCCGGTTATGGTCGCACCGGCCATACCAGGCGTACCTTGCAACATCTGACCGAGTGGTTTAATGACGACCTCTTCTTGACCGACCAATTGATCGACCACAAAGCCGACATTCTGAGTACCGACTGTGACCACAACCACATGACCGGTCACCATTTTTTGATGGTCAGACGCCATACCCTTGATCAACCAGCGCTTCAAATAATAGAGCGGGATCGGTTTACCACGCACCACGACCACTTCCTGACCGTCGACCACATTGGTTTTGGTTAAATCCAGATGAAAGATCTCACTGACACTGGCCAGCGGCAAGGCAAAGGCCTGATTCTGGATGACCACCATCAAGGTCGGCATAATCGCCAACGTTAACGGGACTTTAATACTGATAGTGGTGCCGATATTTAATTGTGATTCAATATCGATCGTGCCATTTAACTGGCCAATCTTGGTTTTAACCACATCCATACCCACACCTCGGCCGGACACGTCGGAAATAACATCCTTGGTACTGAAGCCAGGTGAGAAAATGAGATTAAAACACTCTGTGTCGCTCAGTCGGTCGGCGGCATCCTGATCCATTACCTTTCTCGACACCGCCAATGCGCGCAAGGTATTGGGGTCCATACCGCCACCGTCGTCCATGATGGTGAGTAAAATATGATCGCCTTCTTGTTGCGCGGCTAGGACGATCCGGCCCATTCTTGGCTTGCCATTGGCCGCCCGAACATCCGGAGTCTCGACACCATGATCCACTGAATTGCGCACGAGATGGACCAGCGGATCGGCGAGCGCATCGACCAAATTTTTGTCCAGATCGGTTTCTTCACCGACCATTTCTAAATTGACCTCTTTCTTTAAGGTCCGGGCTAAATCGCGCACCACACGCGGAAAGCGGCCAAATACTTTTTTTATCGGCTGCATGCGGGTCTTCATCACCGAGGCCTGCAGGTCAGCGGTGACGACATTTAAATTACCAACCGCTTTCTGCAATGCCTCGTCGTCGAGTTCTGCCCCTAACCGGACCAATCGATTGCGCACCAAGACCAGCTCACCGACCATATTTAGGATGTCATCTAAGCGCTGAGTATCAACCCGAACCGTGCTTTCCTGGGCGTTGGTGGAGCTTTTTGCCGCGCCATTCGGTGACCGCCTGTCGACTGCAGCTGCCGGGGCCGGTGTGGCGACGTCAGCCTGAGCGGCACCCGTCGAGATCGGCGCCGTAAAGACGGGCTCGGCGGGTCTTTGCGGCGGCACCTGTTGAGCTCGGACCGGCGCAGGGCCATCGATATTGGCGAACTGCCCTTTGCCGTGTAATTGATCCAATAGGGCTTCAAATTCAGCATCTGAAATATCATCAGACCGCTCGGGCGCTTTTTCTGAATCCAGGTCGGAGTCATTATTTGACGCGCCGTGCTTGCCCTTACCATGCAATTGATCGAGCAGGGCTTCAAATTCATCATCGGAGATCTCGTCACTCGCCACGCCGGGTTCCGAACCGGCGCCGGCCTCGGCATTCGAGGGGACCGGCGCAATGGCATCCAATAGCTGCTCGAATTCCGCATCGCTAATGTCTTGCCCCGCCTCCCGGTGGCCTACTGCCGAGGAGTCTTTAGCGGCGTTAATGCTGGTTAATTCCGATGCGTTTGCCGACGTGGCTTGCGCATAAAAATGCAGGCGTGCTAACAGTGTGCTATCGGCGGCGGCCAGGGCCTCTCCGGCACTCACGGCGGTGAACATATCATTGACCACATCGAGCGTACTCAAGACACAGTCCATCAGATCGGCGTCGACGGTGCGCAATCCATTACGTAGGGTATCAAAGACATTTTCAGCCACGTGACAGCAATCGACCAACTCGGTCAACTGCAGAAATCCGGCGCCCCCCTTGACGGTATGAAAGCCGCGAAAGATAGTATTCAACAAATCTCGGTCATCGGGACGGCTTTCCAGCTCAACCAGTTGCGCCGATAGCTGTTCTAAGATTTCACCCGCTTCAACCAAAAAATCTTGCAGAATTTCATCATCCGCTTCGAAGCCCATCGTTGTGCTCCTTAAAAACCCAAGCTGGATAATAGATCGTCGACATCGTCTTGATTGGCTACTACATCAGCCTGATCGGGTCTAATTGCTGGGCCGTGACCTTGCGTATCGTCTCGAGCGCTATCGCGGTGTGCATCGTTGCCGTGCGCGATAATGCCGGTGATGGCCTCTACCTGGCTAGCCATGAAGACCAGCTCGACCAGGCTACTTTCAACTTCTTTAACCAGGACCGTTACCTTATTAATAACCTGACCGGTTAGATCCTGAAAATCCTGCGCCAACAATATTTGCGTCATATTGCCCGACAATACAGCGGTATCGACGTCCAACTTTTGGAAATACTGATCTAGCCGCCAATATAGGGTGCGAAATTCCGCCGGCGTCATATCCCGCTGTACCATCCGCTGCCACTCGAGTTTGAGGACACTAGCCTCAAGTTGAATGGCCGTTACCAACGGCAAACTGTCTTCCACCAGATCCAGCGTACGATTCGCGGCGCGTTCGGTCAGCTCGATAACATAACCAAGGCGATCGCTGGCCTCGGTTAGTTCGGAAACCTCGTCTGTGGGTTGACTGTCGATGGAAAAATTGGTTATGGCATTGTGCAAGGCCCGTGTGAGTCGACCGATTTCTTGGTACAGACCTTTATCGCGTACATTTTGCATTTCTTGTAAGTTGACGAGTGCCGAGTCGAATTGGCCATTGCAGATATTATCGTGCAGCAACAAGGCCTTTTCGCGCAGATTCTCCATCACATCAGATTCACTACTTAGCTGAGGTGCCCGGGCATGTTGCAGTTCGATCAAGATTTGAACGGCCGCTTCGATATTATTGTCGTTGGCACAGGCGAGCAATTTTGGCGCCCTATCTTTCAATAAGCTCGCGAACTGTTCCGGTTCCGGAGTCCGTTCAGTCATAAGCACTTCCAAAGCCCCTCTCAGCCGACACGCTCAAAAATCTTTTCGATTTTTTCTTTCAACGCGGCTGCCGTGAAAGGTTTCACGACATAACCGTTCACGCCGGCTTGCGCGGCAGCAATAATCTGATCTCGCTTGGCCTCAGCGGTGACAATTAAAACTGGGATGGTTTTTAATTGCTCATCTGCGCGTATTTTTTCCAACAACTGCATACCGGTCATGCCCGGCATATTCCAATCGGTGACGACAAAATCAAAGGTGCCATTTTTCAACATCGGCCAAGCAGTTGTGCCATCATCAGCCTCGTGAGTATTGGTAAACCCTAGATCGCGCAACAGATTTTTGACGATGCGGCGCATTGTTGCGAAATCATCGACCACTAAGATTTTCATTCTTTTGTCCAAGAGGGCCTCCTATATCTTAATCGGGACTGGATCTATTCTATTTATAATAGACGGTGCTCAGCCGTACACACTTTTAAAACCTATTCCAGAGCAAATACCCGCTTTGCCATTAGTCGTTTGCCGACCCGCTAAGGGCTCTAAATTGACCAACGACAAGGGCGTGGCTGTGCAGCAAAAAATAATGCGATGAGCAAGGAATTGGAGAGTATCGGCAGGGGCTGGGAAAGTATCGACGAGGAATGGTAACGTAATGGCAGGGAGCGTTAGCGGCCATCAGAATGATGGCAAACTTTATAGCCAATCACGCAATTTAGAGCGCAACCGAAGGGTCGCTTGGGAATGGATTTGACTGACTCTGGATTCACTGACGCCTAACACGGCGCCTATTTCTTTGAGGTTCAGTTCTTCGTCATAGTAGAGCGACAAGACCAACTGTTCGCGCTCCGGCAAAGCCTTTATGGCACTGATCAGCCGAGCATTCATCTGATCGCTCTGGTGGCCTAGGTGGGGTGCCACGGTGTCGGACACATCTGGCCTACCCTCATCCGTTTCCGAATGATTGTTCTCGACCAGTTCTTCGAAGCTGAACAGCCGTGACCCTTGGGTGTCTTTAATCAGCATATAGAATTCATCGAGGCTGATGTCCAGTTCCAAGGCAACCTCAGGATCTTGGGCATCGCGTCCCTCACGCATTTCGATTACTCGGATCGCGTCGGCTATGCGTCTGGAATTGCGGTGCACGCTACGAGGAATCCAGTCGCCCTTGCGGATTTCATCGAGCATAGAGCCGCGAATTCGAATCCCCGCATAGGTCTCAAAACTGGCCCCTTTGCCGGCATCATAATTGTTCGCCGCTTCGAACAAACCGATCATGCCCGACTGCACTAAATCGTCCAATTGAACACTGTCTGGCAGTCGTGCTAATAGATGATGGGCGATACGTTTAACCAGTACGCCATACTGCTCTACTAACTGCTCGTAATCGATACTGCGTTGCGTGTCATACATAGTATAGCTCTGCACCGGCATGTCAGGCTGCCCCGACACCTTGAATTAAGCGTTCTACGAAGAACTCTAGGTTGCCTTTCGGCGAGCTGGGAAGTGGCCACGTGATCACTTGTTGCGCTAGATCACGATACGCCACCGCCGCTTTAGAGCGCGGATAGGCCTCTAATACGGCTTTTTGGCGCTGCACCGACTTGCGTACGGCCTCATCCATGGGAATGGCACCACTGTATTGCAACGAGACGTCCAAAAACCGATCCGTCACCTTGGCCAGCTTGTTAAACAGCATCTGACCTTCTTTGGGTGTCCGGACCATATTGGCCGCGATACGAAAGCGATTCATACGACAGTCGCGATTGAGTACTTTGATCAGCGCATAGCAATCGGTCACTGACGTGGGTTCATCGGTTACCACGATAAGCGCTTCGTGGGCGGCTCGAACAAAACTGGTCACGGTTTTAGAGATACCCGCTGCGGTGTCGACAATCAGCACATCCATATACTCGCCTAAGTCGCTAAAGGCGCTAATAATACCGGCGTGCTCGACCTCACCCAAGTTGGTCATATGCTGCGAGCCCGAAGAGGCCGGTATGATTTTAACACCGGACGGGCCTTCGACCATGATATCCAACAGGCTCGCCTGGCCGGACAGAACATCGCCGAGATTACGGTTGACCGATAGTCCCAGTAGCACGTCCAGATTGGCAAGCCCTAGGTCGGCATCTAACAGGACAACTCGCTTGCCAAGCTCAGCCAAACCAATGGCAAGATTGACCGACACATTGCTTTTTCCGACACCGCCTTTACCGCCGGTGACCGCAATTACCTGTATTGGATTTAAACTTTTCATTACCTGTTACCTCAATTCCCGACAGTGTAGATCAGCTCTTGATGTCTGCTGGTCTGCCGGCGAAATTCTATTGCGACATCAGAGGGTCCAACCAGGACACTCCCATGCAGCGCTGATCGCACAGTTCTAGCTGGCCGTCGCCAATATCTGGCGCTCTGTCTTTAAGCCTTGCGCCAATCGTTTAGTTAATTTTTGTGCATCACCGGGTTCAATATCCAGCGGTATATTTTGCCCGGTGGTGATGTACCAGATGGGCCAACGATGCTTCAAGATTGGCTCCAAGATCCCACCGAAACTGGCCGATTCGTCAAGTTTGGATAAAATAACCGCATTAAACACCAGAGATGGTAGCTGGCTAATGAAGCGAGTCACCGAGGCCAGATGCATGGTAGCCGGTAAGACTAATACCGTTTGAATTCGCGGCGCCGTCGGTTCGGTTAGCATCAATTGGTTCCAATGAACCAACGCTTCGGCACTACCGCTGGTGTCAATCAAAACGGTGCGCTTCGACGCCAAGCTGCTCAGCAAGGTCGACAATGACTCACCCTCGGTCATGGCATGGAACTCAACACCCAGAATATTGGTAACCGAACGAAGGATTTCCTGACCGCCGACCTGAAACCAATCCAGCGATACCACTGCCACTGAGTCGGCACCATTATCCTTAACACAATGAGCAGCCAACTTAGCAATGGTGGTCGTTTTACCCGCCCCGGTTGGGCCCGTTAAGGCGAACACGCCGCCCTGAGCAAGAGGTTCATAGAGAGGGCTATCCAAGGCCGATGTCAATCGCGCCAAAATCTTACGCCAGTTCTGCTCAAAGGCGTCCTCGCGATCGTATGTTTTCAACAGTTTTGATGCTAAGCCGTCGCCAAATCCGAGGAATTTTAGACGCCCTTCCAAGCGTTCATATTGCACGGACATCTCGGTCAACGGCGTATGCAGCTGTTCGGTCTGCTCCTGTAGCAGATCACGCAAGCCATCGATCTCGCGCCGAAGCACTTTAAAATCTGCTCCCCCTGCCGCCGGGGCTGCCGGCATGGCCTGAGCGGCCCAGCCTGCGTTGACGGGCTGTGCTAACTGTTCGTTCGGGCGAGTGACCTGCGCCATTGATCGCTCAGCCAGGTTCACCTTCTTGTTGGCAACCTCAGCTCGCGGCTGGTTTTTAACCTGACTGAAGGCCTGCTGATTCTTGTTCGCCATCGAGGCAAACAGATCTTTCATCGCCTGCGGATTGAGCGGATCAGGGTCGGCAGCCTTACTTGGATTCGCTGGGGCCGCCTGGTTCGCTGGGGCCGTCTGGTTCGCTTTGACGATCTCGGAGGCACCCAGAACATCTGGGAGAGATTCCTGATAGATGGCAAACTCGTACTCATCAACGCCTGCGACAATCTCCAGACCATTACTGAGCTTGCGATTGGACAGGATCACCGCTTCAGGTCCCAGGGCTTCACTAATCGCTTTCAACCCGGACTGCATATTGGCAGCGGTAAATCGTTTAATTTTCATCAGCTATTCCTCATTGACCACCGACGGTCGCTACAATGGTAATGTGTTTGTTGTCTGGAATTTCTTGGAAACTCAGCACTTTTAAATTGGGTACCGCATGACGGACAAAACGCGCCAATAACATTCTTAAAGAAGCCGCGACTAAGAGCACCGCCGGTTTGCCTTCTTTATCGAGATTTTTCACCGTATCACTGAGTGACGACTGCAGGCGCTCGGCCATGCCAGGCTCCAAAGCAATACTGTCAAGATTTCCATCAGCACCGGCCTGTTGAATAGTCTTATGCAACAATTGCTCCAATGCTCGATCTAATGTGATAACTGGGATTTCTTTTTCACTTCCAACCAGACTTTGCACAATCATTCGGGCCAGACCCATTCGCGCGGCATTGGTCAAGACGTTGATGTCCTGTGACCTAGGCTGCAGATTGGTGATCGATTCAGCGATGCTGCGCATATCGCGAATGGGCACATTTTCAATCAACAGATTTTGCAATACTTTCAGCAATTGACTCAACGACACCGAGTTGGGCACCAGCTCTTCCGCCAATTTTGGCGAGTGTTTCGCCAATAAATCGAGCATCTGTTGAACTTCTTCGTGTCCGAGCAGCTCATAAGCGTGCTGCGCTAACAGGTGATTGACGTGGGTCGCCACCACAGTACTGGCGTCAACCACAGTATAGCCGAGGGTTTGCGCCTTATCTTTTTCCCGCAAATCAATCCAGACGGCTTCCAGTCCGAAGGCCGGATCAATGGTCTTTATACCTTCCAGCGGGCCAAATACCTGGCCAGGGTTAATCGCTAATTCACGATCGGTATAGACTTCACCGTCGGTCACCGCGACGCCCATCAGCGTCAACTGGTAAGCATTTGGCATCAGGTCCAAATTGTCACGGATATGGATCGACGGCACCAGAAAGCCCAAGTCTTGCGATAGCTTCTTCCGTATACCCTTAATACGCCCCAAGAGCTGCCCCCCTTGGGAGCGATCCACCAGCGGAATCAGGCGATAACCCACTTCCAACCCAATAACGTCAACCGGCTGGACATCGTCCCAACTCAGCTCTTTGGTTTCGCTGCTGGGCTCCAGAACCGGCGGCAGACCGCCACTGGCGCGGGCATCGCCCAATGCCTTGGGTTTATTGGCCGAGCTTCCGGATTTCATTGGCAACATCGGTTCGCCTTCGAGCGCCTTCTCCTTAAGGCTGATCCACAACGCACCCAAGCCACACAGACTCGCCAGCATCAGAAAGACAAAATGCGGCATACCCGGCAGAATACCCATGACAAAGAGCACAAAACTGGTGATACCCAGGGCTCGTGGCGTGGAAAACATCTGATTGACAATCTGGTCGCCCATCTCTTCACTGCTACTGTTCCGCGTCACCATAATGGCCGCGGCCACCGAGAGTAACAGGGACGGTATCTGTGCGACCAAGCCATCACCAATGGTCAGTAAGGCATACTTTTGCACGGCGTCGGCAAAAACCAAATCGTGCTGCACGATCCCAATAATCAGTCCACCGATGATATTGATCACCAAAATCAAGATGCCGGCGACTGCATCGCCGCGTACGAATTTTGACGCACCGTCCATCGAACCATAAAAATCGGCCTCTTGGGACACATCAGCGCGGCGAATCTTGGCCGCTTCCGCGTCGATCAGGCCGGCGTTCAAGTCGGCGTCGATCGCCATCTGCTTGCCAGGCATCGCATCCAGAGTAAAGCGGGCGCTGACTTCAGAGACTCGGCCGGCCCCCTTGGTGACTACGACGAAGTTGATAATCATTAAAATTGCAAAGACCACCAGGCCGACGGCGTAATTACCACCGATTAGAACCTCACCAAAGGACTCAATCACCTTACCCGCAGCGTCACCGCCCTCATGGCCATACATAAGAACGACGCGCGTGGACGCGACATTGAGCGACAGTCGCATCAGAGTGGCGACTAGAATAATGGTTGGGAACACCGCAAAATCGAGTGGCCGCAAAACATAAATAGTGACCAACAAGACCACTATCGATAGGGCAATATTAAAGGTGAAGAAAATATCCAAGAGCAGGGTTGGCACTGGCAGGGTCATAAGACCGAGCAAGACTAACAGTAGAATAGGTACCCCAAGCAACCGCTGACCGGCAACCTTTGCACCCTGCCCGGTATTCTTGAGTACCGCTGCGCCGTCGACATTGCGTAAGTTACTGCCGGCATTGCGAAAATTATCTAAGAGTGCCATGGGTCAATTTTCTGTCAGATTCCATAAAGTACCGCATGTAACGCAAAAATCGCGCCATAATGTGATCCATTTGACAAAAAATGACGCAAAATGCCTCAACGGTCTTCGCCGCATGCTTTAGATTGACTGAGGGTCCGGGAAATTGCCCGACTGGCATGCTAAAAGCAAACGGCAAGGACGGTCAGAGCCAGGCCGAGGGGCTTATATACTGGAGCCGGCAACGCAAACCGTCTACCTTGGAGCGGCCGTTAATGGGCTCGCCATTGATCAGAACCGGTCGACCCTTCCAGGCTTGCGGCACTCCAAGGGTAATCAGTTGCCACTCCGGCTTATAGTAAGATCGATCGAGTGACAGGTGGCACTCAACTTGGGCTGGGCTCTTGTGATACCCAATGGACAATCGGGCATAACGGTTCTCTGCTGGATTGACGGTCAGGCCGTCATCGTCGCGAAACAACATCCGACCGTGCTCGGCCCCGTCAACAATCAAGATGCGCAACTCCTTTTGGGCCCGCGCTGTAGAGTGCCGATAGGGCGCCAAGGGCAATATGGCCCCGGCCTTGAGATAGATCGGAATATCCTCTAAACCCGTCTGCGCGAGGACAAATTGCCCGCCAAGCACACTGCGGTCTTCGGCCAGGCTGTGCCAGAGGCCTTTGGGTAACCAGACCGAGCGAGCCACGCCACCGGCGACCAATATCGGCGCAATCAGCAGGGCATCACCGAACATAAATTGATCGCTCATGTTTTCGGTTTGCTCGACCTGCTCTTCCAGCCAAAACATCGGCCGCAGAATCGGCAGGCCGGTTTCATGGGCATCGCGAAACAGCTGATAGAGATAGGGTAAAAGCTTATAGCGACGATGCATTGCTTGGCGCACTCTAGCGGTCCAGGGCTCGGCAAAGCACCAGGGTTCTTGCCGAGCTTGGCCAATGGCGCAATGATTGCGCATCAGCGGATAAAAACAGCCCAGTTGCATCCAGCGGGTAAAGAGCTCCGGTCGACTGTCGTCCATAAAGCCGCCGATGTCGGCCCCGGTAAAGGCGACTCCGGACAAACCCATATTGAGCAGCATCGGCACGCTCATGCGTAAATGCTCCCAGGACGATCGATTATCGCCGGTCCATACCGCTGCGCTGCGCTGAATGCCGGCGTATCCGGCCCGAGTGAGGACAAAAGGCCGTTGCGCGCATTGCGCCACGATCGCACTCGCCGTACTTTCGCACATCAACAAGCCATAGGCGTTGTGCACCGACTCGTGAGCGACCGCCGACCCGTCGATATGGTGCAGTGCATCGGCGTCCAGCGTCATACGGTCATTGAATACGGCCGGCTCGTTCATATCGTTCCAAAAACCCTGAATACCCATATCGGTATAGTAGCGATGCAGATCCTGCCACCAAGCCTGCACCCTGGGCTGAAAGAAATCGGGCCAAACCGACTCACCCGGCCACACCCGGCCTTGCCATGGATCGCCCTGGGCGGACTGGACGAAATAGTCGGCCGACATCCCTTGCTGGTAGACTCGGTAGTGCGGATCGCGTTTGACCCCGGGGTCGACGATCGGAATAACCCGCACCCCCTCTGCCAGCAGGTCATCGACCAGTTCCGGGGTTTGCGCAAAGGCCTTGGGGTCGAGGCTAAAGACTCGGTAACCGTCCATGCACAGGATATCGAGATAAAGCGCATCCAACGGCAGATCGTGGCGACGGAAACCCTCGACTATGTTCCGAACTTCCTGGCCACTTTCGTAACTGTGGCGCGACTGCTGGTAACCCAAGGCCCATTTCGGTGGCAAAAAGGGGCGACCGGTCAATTGAGTGTAGAGATCGATAAGCTCACCGATAGTCTCCCCGGTAAAGACATAGAGATCCAACGCGCCGCCATCAACGCTGATACAGACCTCATCGGTCAAACTCAGGTCGAACCGGCTGCGGCCGGGATTGTCGAGGAAAATGCCCATCCAACCCTGATCGGTCGATACCGTCATAAAAGGAATAGACTGATAGAGCTCATCGGTGGCGTCGGAGTGCGGCAAGAAAACATCTGAATTCCAAAAGGTCCATTTCTTACCCTGCTTATTCAATTCACCGGTCTTTTCACCCAGGCCGTAGACCGGCCAAGCATCGGGCAGCGCCAGATACAGATACAAGCCATCGGCATTGTCGGCATAGAGGCCCCGGGAGGTTGCCAGCCCCTGACCGTGCCGATGCACGGCAATTTGCCACTGGTCATCCGGCAACCAAGACCACTCGATTCGGTTGGGCAGATCGGTTGGGTGATCGGGAATAGTGGCGGGCAAAACGGCAACACTGGCAATCAGTGGCTCGCCCAAACAGACCCGAATCAGGTTGGCTGACAGCTGGGTGACCGATAGCGGGTGTTTATCATGGTAAATACGGGTCGAGTCGCGCACCACCAGCGGATTGGAACGGTAACAAACCCGATGCTGACTTGACTGGTCCTGCCCCAATACTCTTTCAGGTTGAACGGCAAAACTGGAACGGGTATTGAGCTCAGTCATACTTTCCCATTTTATTGTTTTTAACGGTCCCCCATCCTATCGTTTGGCATATTGCAGCCCAAGGCGGAATCGGTATAGGGTTGAAATAGAAACGTATCTGGCAGAGGGTTGAAATTGACTCGACGGTTAATGATTTAACCAAGGTGGAGAGGCTGAAGGCCTGTTAGGTGGGGGCGACCCGAGAACGGGCCAGCAGTGCGGCATCTCGGGTCAAGCTATGACCGAAACGCCGTCACTGTGAAGGCAGATCAGACGGACAACTCGTCCTGCCAGATGACCGATTTGGCTTGGGTTTGTTGAGCGATACTATTGTACCGCTCTTCCAGCTGGTTACGTCGAATCTTCAGGGTCGGCGTTAACAACTCGTTTTCAATGGACCAGCTGTCGGTAACCACCACGATACCGTCCAGCCGGGCATGAGATTCCAAGGTGGCATTCACCTTATCCAGAGTCTCCTGCAGCGAGCTGCGCAACTGGTCCCGATTAGCGTTGAGCAGATGTTCCGCCAGCACTACTATGGCGACCGGCTGTTTTCGACCGGAGCCCATCACCAAAAGCTGGTCGATATCAGGATTGGCCGCTAATAAGGACTCAATCGGCACCGGTGCGACATATTTGCCCTTGGACGTTTTAAAGGTGTCCTTGACTCGCCCGATGATTTGATAGACTCCATCGGCGGACTGGGTCGCCTTATCTCCGGTGTGAAACCAGCCGTCACTGAAGCTGCGCTCAGTTTCCTCTGGGTTTTGATAATAGTGACTGAATACCGCATCGCCGCGGACCAGAATTTCACCGCTATCGGACAGGGTCATGTCGACACACTTGGCCGGTGTGCCGATGGTGCCGACCCGATCGGACCGAAACGGCAGATTCGAACAGGACAGACCAGAGGTTTCGGTCATGCCCCAGCCTTCGCAAATATTGATCCCGATCGTTTGATACCAGGACAAAATAGAGGGTGATATGGGCGCAGAGCCACAACCCATCAAGCGCGCCTTATCCAAGCCCAAGCCGCGCCGAATTTTTCCGGCCAATACGCGACCCAGAAGCGGCACTCGCAGCAACCTGGCTAGGCGCTCGGTTGGCAGCTT
>JBLHFL010000011.1:0-19796 GCA_047618105.1 Granulosicoccus sp. | reverse complement strand
AGTTCTGATAGCCGGCGCAGTTAATCTCCACCCATTGCTTGTTATCGTAGGGATTATAGTTTTTGGCAATGCTCTGGGACTGTGGGGTATGATTTTGGCGGTACCTTTCTTGGCAGTTTCAAAAATTTTGTATCGAGAGTTATTTGTCGGGTTACATTCCATACACGACCGACAGAATGCCTAAATCATGGGTGAATGACAGAATCGACTGCGAGCAATTGCGCAATACAGGACTGTATTTTTTTAACTGTTTATACCAAGCCAAACAGTTGCGACGGCAAAAACCAGGTGGAGTAAATAGAAAGCATGAACATAATTTCCGGAAGAGGTCAACGATGTAAAGCTTGCAAGCAAGAATGCTAAAGACATAAACCAGTAAAACTAAAATTCAGCGGTCTATGATGGATCATTTTCTACATTAAACGAGGCCAATTTCGAGGACAGTTATGCACAAATCAAAGGTGATTTTCTTAACTGGTACGGCACTGTTCGCCTTTGCCGGCAATTCAATCCTGAATCGATTGGCTCTGGGCAGCGGTGCGATTGATGCGCTGTCATTTTCAGCCCTCCGGCTGGTCAGCGGTGCCGCCGTGCTGCTATTGATTCTAGTCGTCAGCCGAAAGTCGATTCGACCGGTGCGGGGCAGCTGGACTGGTAGCGCCGCACTCCTGATCTATATGGTGACCTTTTCACTGGCCTATCGCCAGCTAGCAACGGGTACCGGAGCGCTGATCCTGTTCGCCACGGTTCAGATCGTCATGGTCGGAACCGCTCTAGTGCTGGGCCAGAGAATGCGGTTGTTGGGTTGGTTGGGCTTTAGCCTAGCCGTAACCGGTTTTCTGCTCTATATATTACCCGGCCTACAGTCGCCTTCCTGGCAAGCGCTCGGTCTGATGATCGTGGCTGGGGCAGGGTGGGCCGTATACAGCCTACTGGGCCGTAAATCGACCGATCCACTGCTCGATACAACCGGTAACTTCGTCCGCACTTTACCCTTTATCCCCCTCCTACTCGCCTGGCCATCAACGTCGATTTCCGCCATGGGCGCTGTGTTAGCGATTATATCGGGCGCGTTGATGTCCGGTATTGGTTACGCGATCTGGTATCAAGCTTTGCGCCAGTTAAGCTCCATTCAGGCGGCAATGAGCCAACTACTGGTGCCGGTGTTGGCGGCGATCGCTGGCCTAATCTGGCTGCAGGAAGCGATTGGAGCGCAGCTGGTGTTGGCAGGGGCTATGATACTGGGCGGCATTGCCCTGCATGCACTGAGTAGCCAAACGAAAGACCCGGCAGGGGTTCAAAAATAGGCCGTTGACTCTGGGCCCTCCGGGGTTAACGCGGCACTGCGCTCGCGTCGCGGCGCCTAAGGGTTACCGCCGTGCGTAATCGCCCGGAGCCAAAGGACGACATCTTCTCAAAGTCATCGCGCGCCAGCGGCAGATATTGGCAGTCGATGGGTCGTTGATGTTGCTTGTCATCGAGATCGGGATCGTGCACGTAAAAGCAGAACTCATCGATCGTGGTCACCGTGACCCAATGCGGACTCTTTTTACCATCGAGCCTATAGGTACTGATCAAGATCAGAACTGCCAAGCCTTCCTCTAACCATTGCTCTACCTGATGCTGACTGATGTCCTGGTAGTGGAGCGCAACTCTCTGCCGTTGGGCCTGATAAACAAACTGATCGTGGACCGTGGCCATAATGGCCTTTTTCTTGGCGGAGCGGACTCCGTCGACAAACAGGGGCTGGTCGGTATTGATATAGACGGCGGCTTCAAAGCCTCGTCGGTGCGCCGCCAAGGCTAAACCTACTGGGTGGCAACCGCCGTGACCCGAGGTCATAAAGATGGTTGTCGCTTCGCGCCAGAGATCGAGTTCAACCGTCTGCTCTAACGCAAAGTGGGAGTCAAGGCTGGCCATAGCCATCATCAACGCGGCAGGCCCACAGGTGAACTCGGTGGTTTGTTGGTACCAGGGCGTGGGACGATGGATCTGCTCACTCTGGATCAGGCGGATAGTCTTCTGCATCCGCAGGGCATCGCTGTGATCGTCGTAGTAGTCGGAATATTCACCGAAAACTCGATAGCCACAGTTTTCATAGAGTCGAATGGCGGCGCTATTGGGTTTGGCCACCTCCAAACGCATAAAGAGTCGATTGGCCCGTGCCGCGCTGGCCTCCAATGCAGTCAATAATTGGCGCGCCAAACCAGAGCCGCGCATGGCCGGCAGGACTGCCAGGGAATATAGGCGAGCCAAGCGAGTGCCCTTATTGCACACCACCAGACCATAACCGTGGAGCAATCCATCTCGTTCCGCCACCAGTAGTATATTACCGCTGGACGCAAGCCAACGGCGGAAGCTGCGCAAACTAATGCGGTCCGCGCTAAAGCAAGTCTGTTCGATGGCCATAAGGGACTCTAGATCGCCCCGTGTGGCCGTCCGATAGCTGAAATTCTCAAGAGGCGTCATCGATCTGCAGCCTAGCGGCCGCGAGCTTCGAGGCGGCGTTGGAATTCAGCCATGATTTGCATATAGAGCTCATCGCCCAGATAGGCGTCTTCCACCTTATGATCGATACTCGGGTTGTCGTTCACCTCAAGCACATAGGCCTTGTGATTCACTTCCTTGATGTCAACGCCATACAGGCCCTTCCCGACCACCTGGGTGGCTTTGAGGGCGGCGTCGAGCACCGATTTGGGTACCTCGAAGGTCGGTAGCGTATCAAAGCCACCGGAAATGCTTTTTGTACCCACATGATTATAGATTTGCCAATGGTTGCGGGCCATCAGATAGCGGCAGGCGTAAATGGCACGACCGTTGAGCACGCCGATGCGCCAGTCGTATTCGGTATAGAGATATTCCTGCGCCAAGACTAATGCGCTGTCGACAAAGAGCTCCTTTAGCCGAGCGCTCAATTCGGTGCGATTAGCGACCTTGAACACCCCACGGGAAAAAGAACCTTCGGGCATCTTTAGCACCAGCGGGTAGCCGAACTTTTGTTCCAAGAAATCCATGGTTGCGTCACTGTACTCATTGACCACTTCGGTAATAAGGCTCGGTACTTTTTGATAACTGAAGGCATCGTGCAAATAGACCTTATTGCAACAGCGCAGAATGGATTGGGCATCATCCATGACCACCAGACCGTTGTTTTCCGCTTGGACAGCCAAGCGGTAAGTGTAATGGTCAATCGCAGTGGCTTCACGAATAAAGAGCGCATCATAGAAGTTGATGTTTTGCAGCTGATCGATAGTCAGCGCTTGGGCGTGAATACCCTGTTTGGCCGCGGCCTTAATAAACCGACTGATGGCCTCCTTGTCACTCGGTGGCGTGCTTTCATTCGGGTTCACCAGTATGGCCATTTCCCAACGGTGTTGTTTCTTGCGCGCGTCACGCCAAACCCTATTGGTAAACTCATCGAGGCGCACCAGGAAGCGTGCCCTGTCATGCTCATCCAATGCGGCATAGGCAACGCGTTCGGTGTGCACCGACAAACTGGCCGTCTCGGTGCTCAGTTGTATCTTGAGGATCGGCGCCTGATATTGGTTGAACACCTTGGTGGCGAGTTTTTGCAGCGCCGGCTGGTCAATCTTGCCAAAAAATACCCAGTGGGCTCGGTTCAGTTCCGCATCGGCTAGCTGGCCGAGATCATTCTTGGAGGTGATCATCATCTCATTGTTGAGCGCGTCATTGCGCAAGGCGTTGATGGTCTTAACGCTTGGCAACACCTTGTGATTGCGGGCTTCAGCCAACAATGAACAGTAATAGCCCTTACTCAGATAGGTTTGGGTATCACAGAGGTTAATAATTCGGGTATTGGGTTCATTAATTTTTGGATACTCTTTGAGGTAGGTATCAAAATTAATTACATTGGGATGGTTGTCACCTAAATTCAGATCTTGATCAACGACGATGAGCGTTTTGTCCACTTGAGGGCCTTTTCAATGAGTGTGGCTTGCCGCTAGCATAGGGCTAGGTTTTGATCGCGCAGCGGCGTGCGATCAATCAGCAAGGGCTCCTCAGTGGTCAGTAGCCTGACGGGTTGACGACTAAAAACACAATGCTGGAATGCTATATAGGCTCTTTTCGGCATCTCGGCAAGCGATCTTTTGAGTCCACATTAAAAAGTTTAACCAGCCTCAGTCGAGCATGCAGTTAGTTGGTCTCTGGAAGGCCCAGCGAGCCCGGTAAACGCTATATAACGGCCCGGGATGCGTCGGGTGACTGTTGATTTGGCGCGCCTGCAAGGGGCTACTTGCTGTGCGTTTTGTCCACGGAGGTTAAGAAACCACGCAGTAGGCTGAGCTCTTTGCGGGTTAAGCGCGCGCGCCGGAACAGCGACTGCAAATGTTCCAAAACCTGGCCCGGATGGCGATCATTGATAAAGCCGATAGCGTGGGCTGTACCGGCCAGGTGTTCTTGGAAGAGCGCAAGCTCTTGGTGCAAGGGATAGGCCTCGGGTACCGCTGTAGGAGCGATCAGGCTGGCCTTATGAATCTCATAGCAGACGAGTTGAACAGCCTGGCTGAGGTTCAAGACCGGATAATCGGGACTGGCGTCAATATTGAGTTGGAAATGACACTGCTGAATCTCATCGTTATGCAGCCCCATGCGTTCGCGGCCAAAGACGATAGCGACAGGCGACTCGCTCTGTTCAGCTACGGCCTTCTGAGCGCTCTGCTCTGCGCTGAGCGCGGGTAGGGGGATGGAACGGTCACGGGCACTGGTACCGATTACCAAGGCGCAATCGGCGATCGCCTCCGCTAGGGTGGCCACGACTCGCGCATTAGCCAGAACATCGGTTGCCTGGCCAGCACGGCTAGTGGCTTCTGCGCTGGGAAAGTCGACTGGGTCGACCAGCACCAATTGCGCAAGACCCATGTTTTTCATGGCGCGAGCTACGGCGCCGATGTTGCCGGGGTGCCAGGTTTTTATCAGGACAATGCGGATATTAAGCGACATAAGATCGGGACCGGTATATTTAAAACCCGGCGAGTCTATCACTGTGTGTCTGCGGATGGTTAACAAAGGGTGTCCGCTTAGGCTCAGAACACCCTCATAGTTGGGCTGTTAACCGGTGATATAGATGGGTCCGAGGCCGATGCCCCAAATGATCACGGTTATCGCCAACAAGGCGACAAACATGACCATGCCGATGGTCACGATGGCGCTGGCAAAAACGAAACCCCGTTCTTTAGGGATATTCATCAAGATCGGAATGCCTTCATACAAGAGGTACACCGAATAGGCCAGGGCAATCAGTCCGACAATGAGATCGATCCATAACACCGGGTACAGGGCCACCAGACCGCAGAGAAAGAGCGGTGCGGTGGTGTAGGTGGCTAGGGCAATGCCCCTTGGTGTGTGGTCATCACCGCGGAAAGTCTCCGCTAGGAAGTCGATAAACTTACCCAAGACGATCACGCCAACGATCATTGCACCGTAAAAGAGGATGCATAGAAACAAGGCACTTTCGGTGGTCAAGCGATAAACCGTATCGCCTGCGCCGACCGTCCAGCCGACCTGTGTGACCCCTATGTAGCCGCACACCGCCGGAATGGCAGCAAGCAGCAAAGCATGGGTGAAGTAGTGACGACTGAGGGTGTTGGGTTCGGCACGGATGCTTTCCCATTCTTCATCGGGATGAGCAAATATGCCCCAGATATGGTTTAGTATCATGCAGTATCTACTCCTTCTCTATTCTTAATGGGTTTGTCGGGCATGTGCCGCTGAGGTCGACATGGCCCTCAAGCAATCTTATACACAGAGCCCATTGCTTATTGATACAACAGCTTTGAGTATAATCAGGCGGGTAGAATAATAGCAACTATCTGCCCGACAAATGCTTGCCGCAACAGGGGCTGACCGTTCTAGGCCAAGCCCGATTGCTGAACCACCCGCTAACGGTCCAGGGCGGTTGGTAATTTGCCTAAATAACGAATGCGCGCGGCGGTTACCGCGTTATCCTTTATTTGTAGGATTTCAATTAGAAATCGATCTATTTTGATGCTCAGATTGGCATCGGGGATTTCCTCAATATACTCAAGGATTAAGCCGTTTAGGGTTTTCGGCCCATCGGTCGGGAGATCCCACTGCAGGACCTTATTGATATCCCGTATCGACGCGGTGCCATCGATAACGAAGCTGCCGTCGCGCTGTGGATGTATTTCCTTGCTGTTGTTGGTTAAATCGGTGGTAAATTCACCGACTATCTCTTCCAACAGATCTTCCAACGTGACCAGCCCCTGAATATCGCCGTATTCATCAACAACGAGCGCCATACGCAACTGCAGGCTCTGAAAATTGAGCAGTTGGGTATGCAGTGGCGTGCCTTCGGGGACAAAGTAGGGATCCTTAGCGGCCTTGGTCAGCATCACCTTGGTCGGGACATCGGCATAGAGGAACTCCGCGGCATCACGGATATGCAGGATGCCGATAACCTTGTCGATATCGCCTTTGAACAGCGGAAAACGTGTATAGCCATTCTTGCGAATGCTGTCGGCGATCTGCTCAATACTACCCTCTATGTCGATACCGTTGACCTCATTGCGCGGCACCATGATGTCGTCAACGGTGACATTTTCCAGCTCCAAAATACCTAATAGCATCGACTGGCGCTGGACGGGCAAGGTGCTACCGGATTCGTTGACCAGGGTCTTCAGTTCCGCCGAGGACAGCGCCTCGACATTCTCATTGCCCTTGCCGATGCGCAACACCCAGAACAGCATGCTCACAATGCCATTGACAAACCAGACTGCCGGGGCCAGTAACCAGGACAGTACGCGCAGGACATAGGATGCGGGGAAAGCAATCCGTTCTGGGTGGCGTTGGGCGATGGTTTTGGGGGTTACTTCGGAAAAAATCAGAACCGCGAGGGTGAGCGCGATGGTTGAGATGGTGATGCCGAGCTTTTCATTGTCCGGTAGCAATTGCTGAGCGATCAGCGTGGCCAGGGTGGCGGCCGCGATGTTTACCAAGTTGTTGCCGATCAGAATGACACTGATGAGTCGCTCGGGTGTTTCAAGCAGACGCTGGGCGAGTTTTGCCGGGCGATTTCCCTCATTAGCCAAATGCTTTAAGCGGTAACGGTTCAGTGACAGCATGCTGGTTTCTGAGCTAGAGAAGAATGCAGAAGCCAATAACAGCAGGGCGAGTGCGCCAAAAAGCAGGCCCAAGGGTAAATCGTTCAAAAGCGAGAAGCCTCATTAACTAAGTTAAGGTTTTTTAGCGGTATGTCGTGTCACTGTCAAGCATTGCACGACAAATAGGCCGGAAATGGTCGAGATTCACCCAATTAAGGGTGCAAGCTTGACCAAGCGAACAGGGTCGCCTAAAAAGTGTGCAACAGATATTCCAAGACAAATTTGGATCCGATAAAGGCGACCAACAGGAAGCCGAAACCGAAATAGATCAGCTTGCTGGCCCGTCGCCCGCGCCATCCCAAGTAAAAATGGCCAAAGATCAGCACAGCAAAAAAGCCCCAGGCTATTAGGGTTAAGACGGTTTTATGAATCAAATGCTGAGCCAGCATGTTGTCGACATAGATACCGCCGGTGATAATCGAGGCCGTGAGCAGCACAAAACCGATCATTAACCACTCAAACATCAGGCGTTCCATCGATTGCAACGGCGGCAAGATGCGCGATATGCGGTTGTTCAAGCGATGCTGTTGCAAATCATTGCTTTGAATGTTGACCAGAATAGCCTGCAATGTCGCGACAATCATCACGCTGTATGCCAACAACGAGATGAAAATATGCACCAACATGCCGGTGGTATAGGCCTTAGGGCTCGCCAGTTGGGGGGCAAACAGCGCTAACACCAAAAAAGCGGCTCCGACCGGCATTAAGAAAACAAAGAGATTGTGCAGCGGCTTGGACAGGGATGACACTAGAACCACCGCAATGGTCATCCAGACACAGATGGAAATAGTATTCAGCAGGCTCATTTGCAGCATGCCGGCGACCATAACCTCTGAAATCAACTGCGCCGAGTGCGCCGCCAAGCCAATAAGGGCCGGACCATAGAGCTGCCATGGGACAATGGGCCGCTGTTTGACTAGGGTGCTGATTGCCGCCAGTCCACTGATGAAATAGGTGATGATTGCGAGCCATAAAAGCATAACGAAGCCTGTAAACGTCCAAAAACTGAAAAGGTAAGCCAGTGTGCCACCAACTGCACAGCATTTCACTTGATAGCAGAGCATAGCCATGAATATAGCCGCACTGCTATACTATTGCGATTGATTGCAGATGTGAAACCAGCATGTTTAATAGTTTATCAGAACGGTTAAGCCTAACCCTAAAGCAAATTACCGGTCAGTCTAAACTGACCGAAGACAATATTAAGACCTCCCTGCGGGAAGTGCGCATGGCCTTGTTAGAAGCCGATGTCGCCCTGCCGGTGGTGAAGGCCTTTATCGATCGGGTGAAAGACCGAGCGGTAGGCCAGGAAGTGTCCGAAGCGCTCAATCCCGGTCAACAGTTTTTAAAGATCGTTCAGAGTGAGCTGGTCCATGTAATGGGCGAGCAAAACGAGGTCTTGAACCTCAAAGCCCAGCCGCCCGCGATCATCTTAATGGCCGGTCTACAGGGTGCCGGTAAAACCACAACCGTAGCCAAGTTGGCCCGATTCCTGAGTGAGCGGGAAAAGAAAAAGGTTATGGTGGTGTCAGCCGACATATACCGTCCGGCGGCGATTCAGCAGCTGGAGACGCTGGCGGCGGAAGTTGGGGCCCTGTTCTTTCCCAGCGATAGCAGTCAGCAGCCCGAGCGTATAGTCCGGGATGCGGTTGATGCGGCCCGTAAGCAAGCCGTTGATGTGTTATTGGTTGACACCGCCGGACGTCTGGCGATCGACGAGCAGATGATGGCCGAGATTAAGGCCCTGCATAAAGCGATTCAACCGATCGAAACCCTGTTTGTCGTCGATGCGATGACCGGTCAGGATGCCGCCAACACCGCCAAAGCCTTTAACGATGCCATCCCGATCACCGGTGTGGTCTTGTCTAAGGCCGATGGCGATGCGCGCGGCGGTGCTGCTCTATCGGTGCGTCATATCACTGGCAAGCCAATTAAATTTATCGGTATGGGCGAGAAAACCGATGCCCTAGAAGCCTTCTATCCCGATCGTATCGCGTCTCGTATTCTCGATATGGGCGACGTACTGTCCCTGATTGAGGAAGTTGAACGTAAGGTCGACAAGGTTAAAGCTGAGCGACTGGCCGGCAAGATTAAAAAGGGCAAGGCCTTCGACCTGCAAGATTTCCGCGAACAGCTCGATCAGATGAGCAATATGGGCGGTTTGACGGGCATGATGGACAAGCTACCGGGTATGGGCCAGATGGCTAAAGCGGGTAACCAATTGCAGGGCGCCGAAAAGCAATTTCATCAGATGGGCGTGATCATCGATTCGATGACGCCGTTGGAGCGCCATTTTCCCGATAAGATAGTCGGCTCGCGTAAGCGTCGAATCGCGATGGGCTCTGGCACCCAAATACAGGACGTCAATCGCCTGTTAAAACAGCACAAGCAGATGGCCAAGATGTTTAAGAAGGTCGGTCAGAAAGGCGGTATGCAGAAGATGATGCGCGGTATGGGCGGCATGATGGGCGGGCAGGGCGGCATGGCTCCTGGCGGCGGCCTGCCTCCAGGACTGGGCGGCGGCAAATCGCCGTTCTAAGGCTGCAAATGTTAACAGGGCGCTTAGGGCGCCTTTTTTAATGGCCCGATGCCGGAGCCAAAAAACAACCCATCCGGCGCCACGCCTAACTCTTATTTGCCCCAGTCCACTGTTCTCCTTGTAATATTGGGGGTATTCCGTATACTGCGCCGGCGCTAATTTCCGAGTTTTGCTCGGGTAATTTAAACTTTGGACACTGAATAAAGGTAACCCCTTTAACATTCCAAAATGGCAGGTGATTTTAAAGCTTGCCCAACTAGGAGAACGCGATGGTAGTCATTCGACTTTCACGTGGCGGGTCTAAGAAACGCCCGTTTTATCATCTATCTGTAGCCGACAGCCGAAACGCCCGTGATGGACGTTTTATTGAGCGTGTTGGTTTCTTTAACCCAGTAGCCCGTGGTCAAGAAGAGCGCATTCGCGTTAGCCTAGATCGTGTTGACTATTGGGTAAGCAAGGGTGCACAGGCTTCTGATCGTGTCGCCCATTTGCTTAAAGAGTTTAAGAAAGCCCAAGCCTGAGTGATGCTGAGGCAGAGGGTTTAGTTATGACACCGTTACTACCAGAAGATTATGTCGTTTTAGGAAAGGTTTCCTCCGTTTACGGAGTAAAGGGTTGGGTAAAGGTCTTTTCGTTTACCGAACCAATGGATCGTATCCTTGAATATGGTAACTGGACGCTGAAGCAGGGTCAGGATCTGATTCCGATTGAAGTGGACATGGGACGGAGTCATGGCAAGGGGATGGTCGCGCATTTTAAAGGGGTCGATGACCGCGAAATTGCGAAGAGATATTCGGGTGCCGATATTTGTGTACCTCGAAGCCGTCTTCCCGAGTTGTCCGAAGGTGAATGCTACTGGTATGAACTGGAAGGCTTAACGGTGATAACAACGCACGACGTTATCCTCGGCAAGGTAGATTATGTAATGAGCGCAGGCTCTGGCAATGATGTATTGGTGATCAAGGGCGACGCGAAGAGTATTGATCGACGCGAACGACTTGTACCCTACATCGACCAATTTGTAATTGAAGTTGACCTCGGTGTAGGTCAGGTGATCGTCGATTGGGATCCAGAGTTTTGATTGAAGAAGGTGCTTCACAACCAGCACTTGAGTTCGGCATCGTTAGCCTGTTCCCGGAGATGTTTAGCGCATTTACCGATTACGGCGTAACGGGGCGGGCCGTAAAGCAGGGGGTTGTTTCAGTTCAATGCTGGAACCCACGTGACTTTACTACCGACCGCCACCGAACGGTGGACGACCGACCTTTTGGCGGTGGTCCCGGTATGTTGATGAAAGTACAGCCCTTGCGGGATGCAATTACGGCAGCGAAAGCGGCCAGCGCACTGCAAACCAAGGTGATTTATTTATCACCGCAAGGGCGGAAACTGGATCAACAGGGTGTTACAGATTTGGCTCATAATGAACGTTTGATTTTGGTCTGCGGACGTTATGAAGGCATAGATGAACGGTTGCTGGAAGCCGATATTGATGAAGAGTGGTCGCTGGGAGATTTTGTACTCAGCGGCGGTGAGTTGGCGGCAATGTCCTTTATGGACGCGGTCAGTCGACTGGTCCCGGGTGTACTCGGTCACGAAATGTCATCAGTTGAGGATTCTTTTTTCGATGGTTTGTTAGATTGTCCACACTACACTCGGCCTGAAGTGCTCGATAACAACGGTGTACCGGATGTGCTGTTAAGCGGTCATCACGAAAATATTCGTCGATGGCGTGCCAAGCAAGCGATAGGCCGGACATGGGAAAGACGACCTGACTTAATAGAGGGTCGCCAGTTGACTAAAGAACAACTGACTCTTTTAGATGAATTTAAAAGTGAGCAAAAGCTCACGCGACCGATCAGGAGCTGAATCATGAGCAACAAGAATCTGATTATTCAGCAAATTGAAGCTGAACAGATGAACAAAGTAATTCCTGCGTTTGGCCCCGGTGATACCGTGGTTGTCCAGGTAAAAGTAAAAGAAGGCGAACGTGAGCGTTTACAGGCCTATGAAGGCGTTGTAATCGGTAAGCGTAACCGTGGCTTGAACTCTGCCTTCACCGTGCGAAAAATTTCTAACGGTGTTGGTGTTGAGCGTTCTTTCCAGACCTATTCAATGCTGGTTGATAGCATAACTGTCAAACGTCGTGGTGACGTTCGTCAAGCTAAGCTGTACTACCTGCGTGAACGTTCTGGCCGGTCTGCTCGAATTAAAGAGAAGATTCCAGCTAAAAAAGCTAAGTAATAGCCTAGCTTTTCCAATAAAAGGCAACCTACGGGTTGCCTTTTTTGTTGTGCGAGTGGAATGTTTTAGAGCAAGATTGCCCCATCAAAAAGATCGCCAGTCAGTATTCCCAATGCCACCAAATCGCACCCCTGAGCACGCTGGACCTACTTTCAGTTGGGCTGCAACGACTCATTGCGAAATGAGCACGGTCATTTGGCGGTACGCATGCATAAAAAGCGCTTTTGTCCGTTGACCTATCGGAGCGGCTTAAGTAATGTTCGAAGCATTGAATTAACCTAATAATGAAATAACGAGGCCTGTTTTGAAACCAGTAAACGTCGGTATCTGTGGCTTGGGCACTGTTGGTGCCGGGACCTATAATGTCCTTCAGCGAAATTTGCACGATATAGCGCGTCGTGCCGGTCGACCGGTACGCATCGTCCATATCGGTTCCCGGCGTGACAATCCGGCTTGCCAACTTGATGGGGTCAAGGTATCGCGTGATATCTTCGACGTCGTTCGGGATCCCGACGTTCATATAGTGGTCGAGTTGATCGGTGGCATGACGGTCGCTAAAGAATTGGTGCTGGCCGCAATCGCGGCCGGTAAAGACGTGGTCACCGCCAATAAGGCACTGATTGCCGTGCACGGTAATGAAATATTCGCCGCAGCCGAGGCCAACAATGTTGTGGTCGCTTATGAAGCGGCGGTCGCAGGCGGTATCCCGATCATCAAGGCGATTCGCGAAGGCCTGGTGGCTAACCATATTCAAAGCCTGGCCGGGATTATCAACGGCACTGGCAACTTTATCCTGACCGAGATGAGCGAGAAGGGTCGTGCCTTTGCCGATGTCTTGGCCGAAGCCCAAGCGCTCGGCTATGCCGAAGCCGATCCGGCGTTCGATGTCGAAGGCATCGATGCAGCCCATAAGTTGACTATTCTGGCCTCGAACGCCTTTGGTATTCCGTTGCAGTTCAGCAAGGTCTATACCGAGGGTATTACCGAAATAACCAGTGAAGACGTGCAATATGCCGAAGAATTGGGTTATCGCATAAAGCATCTGGGCCTAGCCCGCCGCACCGAAGCGGGGGTTGAGTTGCGCGTGCATCCGACGCTAATCCCGGCGAAGCAACTGATCGCCAATGTTAATGGCGTCATGAATGCCGTCCTGGTGTTTGGCGATGCCGTCGGACCGACCATGTACTACGGTCAAGGTGCCGGTGCCGAGGCCACAGCGTCTGCGGTGATCGCCGATATTGTCGACATCGCGCGCGACATCGACAGTCCCGGTCTGGTACCGCATCTGGGTTTCAGTGTCGAGACCACCGATCTGCCGGTCCTGCCGGCCGAAGCCATGGTCACAGCCTATTATTTGCGCATCTCTGTTAAAGACGAGGTCGGTCAGATGGCCAAGATTGCCGAGACTCTGAGTATGCACGGCATCAATATGGAAGCCATCATCCAGAAGGAAGCGCCAGAAGGTGAACTCTTGGTGCCGCTGATCCTGTTGACCCAACCGGTCAGGGAGCAGGCCATGAACGCCGCGATCTTATCGATTGAGGCCCTGCCGGCGGTGACCGAAAAGGTCGTGCGCATTCGCGTTGAGCGCTTGGACAGCTGAGTAGCAAGCTCGGCATTGCTGCCTGGCCTTGATCGGTCAGGCCATGCTGCGCACTGGTTGTGCGGCCCTATTTTGAGAGAGACGAGACAGTGAAATATATTAGTACCCGCGGCAACGCACCCGAACTGGAATTTGAAGACGTACTGTTGGCTGGTCTGGCATCCGATGGCGGGCTCTATGTGCCCAAGGATCTGCCGCACTACAGTCTGGACACTATTCGCAGTTGGCGCGGCCTATCCTATTCTAAGCTGGCTTTTAAAATCATTCAGCCCTTTGTTGGCGGCGCCATCGACGATGCGGCTTTGCAGCAGATGCTCGATGATACCTATGACAACTTCGGCCACAAGGCGGTCGCGCCCCTGACGCAGCTGGATAACAATGAATACGTGCTTGAGCTGTTTCAAGGCCCGACCCTAGCGTTCAAGGATTTTGCATTGCAGTTGCTCGGTCGCTTGCTCGATCATGTCTTGACCAAGCGCAATGAGCGCGCCGTGATAGTTGGCGCCACCTCCGGTGATACCGGCTCGGCCGCCATCGAAGGTTGTAAGCACTCCGAATTCGTCGATATCTTTATCATGCATCCGCACAATAGAGTGTCCGAAGTGCAGCGCAAGCAAATGACCACGGTGCTGAGTGATAATGTCTACAATATCGCCGTCGAAGGCAATTTCGATGATTGTCAGAATATGGTTAAGGCCTGTTTTGCCGATCAAGGCTTCCTGCGCGGGGAACGCCGTCTGGTCGCGGTTAACTCGATCAATTGGGCGCGCATCATGGCTCAGGTGGTCTACTATTTTTACGCATCGCTCAACCTGGGTGGCCCCGATCGTAGCCTGTCCTTTTCTGTGCCAACTGGTAACTTTGGCGATATCTTTGCCGGTTATTTGGCTAAGAACATGGGGTTACCGATCGATCAGCTGATCGTCGCGACCAATAAAAACGACATTTTGCATCGCACCATCAGTCAAAATCGTTATGAAAAGCATCCCCTGGCGCACACCTTGACGCCCTCCATGGACATAGTGGTATCGTCAAACTTTGAACGCCTGCTGTTTGACATTTACGGTCGCGATGGTCAGCTACTGGCCGATCTGATGACCCGAATGAATAGCGAATCGGTTGAGCTCGACAGCGCGCGTATGGCCAAGGTCCGTGAGCTGTTCGACAGCCATGCCGTCGACGATCCACAAACCTGCGCGACCATCGCCACGGTCTTTGCCGAAACCGGCTATTTGCTCGACCCCCACACAGCCATTGGTGTCGTCGCCGCACGGGCCTGTCGTCGACACAGCGACCGACCGATGGTCACGCTCGGTACCGCGCATCCGGTCAAGTTTGCCGAGGCCATTAACAAGGCGGGCCTAGCCACACCGGCGCTGCCGCACCATATGGCCGACCTGCTTGAACGCGAAGAGCGTTGTAGTCTGTTACCGAACAGTCTCGCGGCGGTCCAGGCCTTCGTGGTGAAGAACGTTTTCGATGCCTGAGTCGGTTTCGGACGCCATTGCCGGGTTCGATATTCGAACCCGCGCCGTACCCACGGACCTGAGCTCCCTGGATGCCAACCCGCTGTTGCACCGCTTGTATGCGGCGCGGGGCATCCGTTCGCCTGACCAGCTGGACACCTCCTTGGCCGGTTTGCTGCCTTGGCAATCACTCAAGGGTATCGACCAGGCTATTGACCTGCTGATGAGCGCGCGCACTGAGCACCAACGCGTGCTTATTATCGGCGATTACGACACCGATGGCGCCACCGCCACGGCCTTGGCTGTGCTCGGTTTACGTTCGATGGGCCTGAACGTCGAATTCCTCTTGCCCAATCGCTTTGAATACGGCTATGGCCTGTCGCCGGAAATTGTTGATCTCGCGCTAACCAAAGCGCCCGATCTGATTATCACTGTCGACAATGGCATCGCCAGCTTTGACGGCGTGGCTCGGGCCAAGGCCGCCGGGGTGCGTGTGCTGATCACCGATCATCACCTACCTGCCGAGGGTCTGCCTCAGGCCGATGCGATTATTAATCCCAATCAGCCCGGTTGTGCCTTTGCCAGTAAAGCGGCGTGTGGCTGTACCGTGTTCTATTATCTGTTGATTGGTTTGCGCGCTCGACTGCGCGTGGAGCAGGTAGCGGACCTCCCCAACCTAGGGCAATGGCTCGATCTGGTTGCCGTGGCCACCGTCGCCGATGTGGTGCCCTTGGATGCCAATAACCGACGCCTGGTCCAGCAAGGTCTGCAGCGAATTCGTAAGGGCCAATGCCGACTCGGTATCAAGGCGCTGTTTAGCGTCGCCGGGCGCAGTTGGCAGACCGCTCGAGCCGCCGATTTTGGCTTTGTTGTCGGGCCGCGCCTCAACGCCGCCGGTCGTTTGGACGATATGACCATCGGGGTTGCCCTGCTCTTGGCCGATAATGAGCTCGAGGCGACGACATTGGCCCAGCAGTTACAGGATTTGAATATGGAACGCCGGCAGATAGAGGCGTCCATGCTGCACGATGTTGAGGTCAAGATGGGGCAGTTGGTCTTAGACTCGAACCAGCACGGCTGTGTGATCTATGGTGATGATTGGCATGAGGGCGTTATCGGCATCTTAGCCTCCCGGGTCAAGGATCGTATCCATCGGCCGGTCATCGCTTTAGCACCGGGCGACAATGGCTTCTTAAAGGGCTCGGCCCGGTCCGTAGTGGGCGTGCACTTACGCGATAGCCTCGATTGGATCAGCAAACAGCAACCCCAGCTGCTCGAAAAGTTTGGCGGCCATGCGATGGCCGCGGGCCTAACCCTAAAAGCCGAAAACCTCGACGCCTTGCGCCATTGGTTCGATCTGGCCATTGCCCATTTCTCCGAGCCCGACGCTCTTACCGCGCACCTGTGGACCGATGGTGGCTTGCCCGCCGATTGGCTGACCCTAGATAATGCGCTGATGTTAGAGAATGCCGGGCCCTGGGGTCAGGCCTTTCCGGAACCTTATTTTGTCGGCACCTGGACCCTGGTGGCGCAAAAGATATTGGCCGAAAAACATCTCAAGATGACCCTGCTGTGCGGGCAACAGCAGGTTCAGGCGATCGCCTTTAATGTTGATCTAGACCAGTGGCCAACCCAGCGCAGTCAAGTGCGTGGGGTCTATCAGTTGAGCTGCAATAGATTTCGCGGTGAAGAAAGCCTGCAACTGATGTTCAATCGTCTGGAACCCGTCTAATGGCCCTGCGAGTTGATGGGTAAAGGCTTGGCAACCGGTAAAAGTCGCCCAATAGCCCGATTCAGCGCTACCTTAACGGGGCGTAATCCGGTAAAATTTTGCCCCTTTGAAAAATCATTTGCTCTGATCCCAATTTAGCAGGCCATTTTATTTTTTGCTGACAGTCTCTAGGTAGGAGTCCACGTGGAAGTTAATCCAATTCGAGAACAGATCAAAGACTTAAGCGCCCGCACCTCTGTGCTTAGGGGGTATCTTTGACTTCGATATACGCAAAGAGCGGCTCGATGAAGTCGAACGCGAGTTAGGCCAGGCCTCAGTCTGGAACGATCCCGCGCGAGCCCAGGCGTTAGGTCAGGAACGCGCGACGCTGGACAAAATCGTCAGTACCATCTTGTTGCTCGAAGGCGGTCTGGCCGATGCCGTTGACCTGCTCGACATGGCAGTAGAAGAAGATGACGTCCAGGCGGCCGATGAAGTTTTGGCTGAACTGAATAGCATGCAAGCGGAGCTTGAGGAATTGGAATTTCGGCGCATGTTTAGCGGCGAGATGGACCCCAATAGCGCCTATCTGGATATACAGGCCGGCTCCGGCGGCACCGAGGCGCAAGATTGGGCTGAAATGCTGTTGCGCATGTATTTGCGTTGGGGCGAAGAAAAGGGTTTTAAAACCGAATTGATGGAAGCGTCATCCGGTGACGTGGCTGGTATTAAGTCGGCGACTATCCGTTTTGATGGCGAATACGCCTACGGCTGGTTGCGCACCGAGACCGGCGTTCATCGCCTGGTCCGCAAGTCGCCCTTCGATTCGGGTAACCGGCGCCATACCTCCTTTTCCTCCGTCTTTGTGACCGCGGAAATTGATGACAACATCGAGATCGATATTAACCCCTCCGATCTGCGCATCGATGTCTACCGCGCCTCAGGGGCCGGCGGTCAGCATGTTAACCGGACCGAATCGGCGGTGCGGATTACCCACGAACCGACCGGCTTGGTCACCCAGTGCCAGAATGATCGGTCGCAACATAAGAACAAAGACCAGGCGATGAAGCAGCTCAAGGCTAAGATGTACGAGCGTGAAATGAACCTGCGCCAGGCCGCAGCCCGTGTGGTTGAAGATAGCAAATCGGACATTGGTTGGGGCAGTCAGATCCGCTCCTATGTCCTGGATGATTCTCGGATTAAGGATTTGCGTACCGGAGTGGAAAGCCACAATACCCAGAGTGTATTGGATGGCAATCTCGATCCTTTTATTGTCGCATCTCTGAAACAGGGTCTCTAAATACCGTCACATTAGGCCATCGGGCATGCTTGCGCTCGATGGTGAACTGCCCGCTAAAATTTTGCACAACAGGTTAGGAAAACGAGATGAGCGATAACGCAACAGAAAACAACCCGGCCAAAATGCCGGAAGAAAACCACATTATTGCGGAGCGCAAACAGAAGTTAGCCGAACTGCAAGACAAGCGTGGCATTGCCTTTCCAAACGATTTTCGGCGTAAAAATAAGGCCGGTGACCTGCAAGCCGCCTATGGCGATCTGGATAAGGAAACTTTGCTCGAACAGCAAATTCCGGTCGCGGTTGCCGGCCGTGTTATGCGCCGTGGCGGACCCTTCGTCGGCATCTTGGACGTTACCGGCACCATTCAGTCCTATGTCGGTAAGGCCCTGCAAAAGGATAGTGACGATTGGAAACTGCTCGATATTGGCGACATAGTCGGTGTCACCGGAATCTTAGCCAAGTCGGGAAAAGGCGAGCTCTATGTTAATGTCGAGAATCTCGCTGATTTTCGTATTCTGACTAAATCGTTGCGTCCCCTGCCCGATAAGTTTCACGGTTTGGCCGATCAGGAAGCGAAATACCGTCAGCGTTATGTCGATCTGATTATCAATGAAGATACCCGCAGCGTGTTTGAAACCCGCTCCAAGGTCATTAACGTCATCCGCCGCTATCTCAGTGAACGCGACTTTATGGAAGTGGAGACGCCCATGCTGCAGGTGATCCCGGGCGGCGCGACGGCACGGCCCTTTATCACCCATCACAACGCCATGGACCGTGATCTGTACCTGCGAATCGCACCGGAGCTTTATTTGAAGCGTCTCGTGGTGGGTGGCTTTGAACGGGTCTTCGAACTCAACCGTTCGTACCGGAATGAAGGGGTCTCGGCGCGCCACAACCCTGAATTCACCATGTTGGAATGGTACCAGGCCTATGCCGATGTCAACGATCTGATGGATACCACCGAAGAGATGCTGCGCACCGTCGCGCTTGAGGTGCTTGGTACGACGGACATTCATTATCAGGGCCAAGATTACGACTTTGCCCTGCCGTTTGAACGCATTTCCATGTTTGCATCCATTCTGCACTACAATCCCGACATCAGCGCAGAACAGATCCGTTCATTAGCCGGTGCCAGCGAAGTGGCCGAGGGTTTGGGTATCCGGGTTAAAGAGCACTGGGGCTTGGGTAAGGTACAAACCGAGATTTTTGAAGAAACGGTCGAAGCCAAGCTTACCGGTCCGGTCTTTATCACCGAGTATCCAGCCGAAATATCCCCCTTGGCGCGGCGCAACGACCTGGATCCGGACATAACCGACCGTTTTGAGTTTTTTATCGGTGGCCGGGAAATTGCCAATGGCTTCTCCGAGTTGAACGACCCAATCGATCAGGCTATTCGCTTTCAAGCCCAGGTGGCCGAGAAAGAAGCCGGAGACGACGAAGCGATGTTCTATGACGCTGACTACATCACTGCTCTGGAATACGGTTTGCCGCCCACAGCCGGAGAGGGCATCGGTATCGATCGACTGGTCATGTTCTTGACCAACTCACCCTCGATCAAGGATGTCATCCTGTTTCCCCATATGAAGCCCAAGCAGGCTGACTCGGGTCCGTCTAAGGGCTGATAAGGAAGGCTAATCGCTACAATTGGCCTACCCTATAGCCCTGGCTGAGGGGTAACGCATTGCTTGCCCCAAAAAAGCGCATTTATGCGCTTTTTTTGTGCGTGAAATCCGACCCTAGGATCCGAAAACAATTCAAAAAACCACAAATTAATAGCGTCTTCTGGTTGCAGTC
>JBLHFL010000010.1:0-20782 GCA_047618105.1 Granulosicoccus sp. | reverse complement strand
CTGGGCGGTTTTCACCAGGGGCCGCACGCTGCGCTCAATCTCGATCACCTTTGAGTCTTCAAAGACTTGCCCACCCAAGCCTTCAAAAGCAGCCACTTCACCCAGCAGCAGGTTGAGCGGCTGAATATGACCGCCGGTCGCGTCGAACAGACCGCCCACATAGGCCTCGGACGCGATTTCCTTACGGATCGCGGCTTGGTCGAGCAGGGTCAGCCCTTCATGTCCGAAACGCTCCCAAAGCGCCTTCTGCTCCTGCAGTTCATGCATCTGCTTCTGGTTCAGGGCCGCATAGATACCACCGGGCTTAAAGTCGCATTGAATGTCGTATTGGCTTATCCGTTCACGAATAATGCGCCCGCCTTCGAAGGCCATGGCGCCAAGCATTTGGGCCAAGTCGGGGCCATAGTTTTTTTCGATCACATCGAGGTCGCGGCTGTAGCTGTTGACCAGCTGGCCACCATTGCGCCCACTGGCACCAAAACCGATGCGCGCCGCTTCTAACACGACTACCTTGTAACCGGCCTCTGCCAGATGCAGAGCACTGGAGATGCCGGTAAAGCCCGCACCGACGATACACACATCCGCGTCAATCGAGTCACTGAGAATCGCTCGTTCCTGCGTATCGTTTCGGGTAGCCGCGTAATAGGAACCGGTATGGGGCGTGCGTTGGATCATCGTTAGGCCTCGTCGTGACATAGACTGTTATGTGCTAGGACGGCCCTTGGCCAAGATCGGCTGGGCCGTGCTAAATATAGGTGGGTATCTTAGCATCGGCCAGGCTGAGGACATTCTATATATTTCTGCGCCTAACCCATAAGGCCGTTACGACGCAGGCATAACAGTATTCGGCTTGCGCCGGTCTGGTTTAGTAGAGCGTTTTTATTGCCGCGCGTAATGCGCCAATAAGCTCGTCGATATGCTCCTTAGTGAGGATCAGTGGCGGAGAGACTGCGATAGTATCGCCGGTGCAGCGTACCAAGGCATTGCCCTGCCAAAAGCAGTGTTCAAATACCTGGTAACCGCGCGCGCCCAACTGCGCGCCGGGCTTAAATTCAAGCGCACCCACCAGACCGAAGTTGCGAATATCCTTTAACACATCGAACTCGGCCAAACTGTGCAGCTGCGCCTGGAAATAATCGCCCAGGTCATAGGCCTTATTGAACAGGCCCTCTGCTGCGTATATATCGAGAGTCGCTAGACCCGCCGCCGCCGCGACCGGGTGACCGGAATAGGTGTAGCCGTGAAACAGTTCGATGATCTGTTCCGGACCCTGCATAAAGGCGTGGTGCATAAAGTCGGCAACAAAGACCGCACCCATTGGGATGGCGCCGTTGGTTAGGCCCTTGGCCGAGGTAATGATATCGGGGGTAACGCCAAAGCGGGTTGCCGCAAAGGCATCGCCGATTCGGCCATAACCGGTAATCACTTCATCAAAGATCAACACGATACCGTGCTGCTGGGTAATCGCGCGCAGGCGCTCTAAATAGCCGACCGGCGGCATCCAGACCCCACCGGAACCGACGACCGGTTCGACGATCACCGCCGCGATGGTTTCGCCGCCGTGTAGAGCGATCATGCCTTCTAATTCATCCGCCAGATCGGCACCGTGCAAGGGCAAACCCTGGGTGAATTCACTGCCGGCGGTCCAAGCGTGTTTAAGGTGATCGACACCCGCCAACAGGGGCCCAAACGAACGTCTATTATTCACCAGACCGCCGACCGAAATACCGCCAAAACCGGTGCCGTGATAACCCTTTTCTCGCCCGATCAAACGGGTCCGACCGCTGTCCCCTTTCGCCTTATGATAGGCCAAGGCAATTTTCAGCGCCGTATCCACCGCTTCGGAGCCTGAATTGGTAAAAAACACATGGTCCAATCCAGGCGGACTCAGATCCACCAGCCGATTGGCCAACTCAAAGGCGAGCGGATGGCCCATCTGAAAGGTGGGTGCAAAGTCGAGCTGGTCAATCTGTCGACTTACCGCGGCAGAGATCTCGCTCCGGCCGTGTCCGGCGTTGCTACACCAGAGGCCAGCAGTGCCATCGAGAATCGCGCGGCCATCATCGGACTGGTAATACATGCCCTTGGCCGAGACCATCATGCGTGGCTTGCTTTTAAATTGACGATTGGCGCTAAAGGGCATCCAAAAAGCATCGAGACTGGACCGGGCAGACTGGGACATAAGAACAACCTTAGTGTTTAATATATTGAACAGATGTGGCCGATTCTATGTCAATTATAAAAAACATCAAGCCAAAAATTGGCCTTTATGTAAAATATCTCTGACAGGCTCTAAATCCCCGACCAACAATACCGACAGGGGTGTAGAGCAAACTTTATTGTGTGCACTATATTGAATTTAATGACCCTTTTGCAGTATGTTGCAGACCACACACTCGTTGCGAATATTGGAGCCCCGTTTATGGCAAATGTGCAGAATTTCGAATTTTGGCAAACCCTCGCCAATAACCTGGTGCCCGAAGGCCGTGCCTTCGTGAACGGCCAGTATGTCGATGCCGTCGATCAGGGCACCTTTGCCTGTGTCTCGCCCATCGATCAACGCATCCTGTGCCAGGTGGCCTCCTGCACAGAGGCCGATGTTGATTTGGCCGTCGCCGCAGCACGGACTGCCTTTGAGTCTGGCGTCTGGTCGGGCTTGGCGCCGGCGGCGCGCAAAAAAATCCTGCTGCGTTTCGCCGACCTGATCGATGCTAACGCCGACGAACTGGCTCTGCTCGAAACGCTCGACATGGGCAAACCGATCGGGGATTCGCGTACCGTTGACGTTAATGCCACGGTGCGCGCACTGAGCTGGACCGCTGAGGCGGTCGATAAGATTTACGACGAGATCGCGCCCACCGGCCCCGGTGAGCTGGGTCTGGTCACGCGCGAAGCGGTCGGCGTGGTGGCGGCCATTGTGCCGTGGAACTTCCCGATGATTATGGCGGCGTGGAAATTCTCACCGGCCCTGGCCATGGGCAACAGCTTTATTCTCAAACCCTCGGAAAAGTCACCCTTAACCGCGATTCGACTGGCGGCGCTGGCGCAAGAGGCTGGCATTCCCGATGGTGTCTTTAATGTATTACCCGGCTATGGCCATAGCGCCGGCAAAGCCTTGGCTCTGCATATGGACGTCGATACCTTGGCATTCACCGGCTCCACCGCCATCGCCAAACAGCTGATGATTTACGCCGGCGAGTCCAACCTGAAGCGGATCTGGACCGAGGCCGGGGGTAAGTCGGCCAACGTGGTCTTTGCCGACGCACCCGATCTCGATGCCGCGGCCATCGCCGCGGCCGCGGCCATCTGCTATAACGCCGGCGAGGTTTGCACAGCCGGTTCACGTCTGTTGGTCGAGGCGAGTATCGCCGATGCCTTTATGGCCAAGGTCCGCGCCGCGATCAGAGACTGGCGGCCGGGTCATCCGCTTGATCCGGCGACCAATGTCGGTGCCATCGTCGATCAAGCCCAACTGGCCCGCGTTTTGGGCTATGTTGCTCAAGGCAACGAACAAGGCGCCCGGCTGACGGTCGGTGGCCACCAAGTCACGCCGGTGGGCGGCGGTCTCTTCGTCGAGCCGACCGTCTTTGAGGACGTGACCAACGATATGGCAATTGCTCAAGAGGAGATTTTCGGACCGGTATTGGCGGTGATTCGTTTCACCGATGAGGCCGAGGCCCTGCGCATCGCAAATGATTCCATCTATGGTCTAGCAGCCAGCGTCTGGACCGGTAACTTAGGCCGAGCCCATCGCTTTGCCCGCGGTTTGCGCGCCGGATCGGTTTGGGTCAACCAATACGACGGGGGTGATATGACTGCGCCGTTCGGCGGCTATAAGCAGAGCGGCAACGGCCGGGATAAGTCGCTCCATGCCTTCGACAAGTACAGCGAAGTGAAGGCGACCTGGATTAAGCTGTAAGCGCCGTAGGTGGTTGAGCAGGGGTGATCCGATACGCCTATCCATGATAAAAAAAAGCGCCAAACGGCGCTTTTTGAAATTTAACTAGGGCCCTATTCGATGCTAGAAGGACCCATTGGTCTCGATCACACTGCCATCGCTGCCGGTGGTCACGGCATTATTACCACCGACTTGCCATTGCACCACGGCCAAACTCTGCTCGTCGGCCTTAACGCACTTCCATTCGAAGTCGGTTCCCGCCGGCAGGTTCTCCACCGTCGCGATCCAGCTAGGGTAGTTAGCCGGCACCAGTTTCAACTCGCTCTTGACCGCCCAACTCCCCAAGACCGGATGATCGCCGGCGATATAGACGCTGGTGCCAAAGTCGGTATAGCCGTTATTGCAACGGAATGTTACCGCCGCCGAGTTAGGCATCGACTCAACCGCATCCAGGCTGTAGGCCAGGCTTTGGTCATCAAAGCGAATGATGTAACTGCCCGCACCGTCATCGAGCGGAATATCGGCTCCGCTAAGCTCGGCAATGCGGTCGCCGTTGGTGTCGCCATAGTTCTCGCTCCAGTCACCGAAGCGGTCAAACTTAAAGCGCAGGTTGTTGCCGGGCATCGCTGTGACATTACCCTGCCAAACACAGCTATTCGGGTTCCATATCATGGCCGTATTGCCCCAGTCATTAAAACTGCCGCGCAAATTCAAACCGTTAAATTGAGCGACACAGTCGGGCGAGTTTACCGAATCAGGATAGATCGCACGGGTTTGCGCGGCATTGCCGTTCACCACCGGCCAGCTCTGGGAAACAGGCGCGGCGGCGGTATGGGAGTCCAGATGCCAGACATAGAGAAAGCCATCCATTGAGTGCGCAACAGCTTCCACCTGACCGTCCTGGTCCAGATCGCCGATGGCCACGCCACCGGAAATGGGCACAACCTGTTTCGGCCAGTTATCCAGCAAGCTGCCATCCAGCGACCGGGCTTGCAGGGAGTTCTCGGCATTCATGCCGCCATAGAAAAAGCCCTGGCCGTCGACCGAATCCATATCGGTGGTGCGGGCGGTGAAGTCCATGCCGCCATTGCGTTTTAGAATAAAGATCGGCTGACGCAGGGAGCCATCACTGTTCAATATCATGGTTTCTTCGGAAGAGGATAGGATCAATTCCAGGTCACCGCTGTTGTCGATATCGGAAACAATCAGGTCGGTAACCCGCATCCCAAACTCACCCCCGTAGGGCGACGTGGATGAGTCGATGGCGACCGGCCACCCCGGCTTGATTGCACCACCCATGCTGTAGGCATATAGGTTATTGCCAACATGCACCAGATACTCGACTTCACCATCCTGATCCAAATCGACGACAATCGGCGACCGCACATCGTTCAGTACAGAGGTCGCAAAGTTGATCCGGCCTAATTCAACACCATTGGCACTGAACACTCGGGCATGCACACCACTGTCTATATTGGGCCAAATCGCGATGACATCGAGTAGACCGTCATAATTCCAGTCGGCGACCACCAGCTGTCTCAGCGCCCCTCCCGCGTTCGAATACAATTGAGAGAGATTGGGAAAGAACACCTCTTTCGGCCAACCCTGGGTGATGGTGCCGTCAGGACCGATCACCATAACCTTCCAGGTGTAATGAGTCGCACCGCTATTATTCCAGTCGAGTTTTTGCACAACTAACTCGCTCTTGCCATCGCGATTCAGGTCGGCAGCGACCACGCGATCATAGAGGGTGGTCACCGTGGTCTGATTTGGGTAGCGATCACCCGACCAGCCCGCAGGGAAGCCGGGCAATAATTCGCCCTCAAGGTTGTAGGCAAAAATCGAATCCTTACCGCCGACAGACACCTGACGAGCACCAAAGACTATATCGTCCTGAGTGTCGCCA
Source organism: Granulosicoccus sp. (assembly GCA_047618105.1). Taxonomy (GTDB): domain Bacteria; phylum Pseudomonadota; class Gammaproteobacteria; order Pseudomonadales; family Natronospirillaceae; genus Reinekea. The sequence goes on along the minus strand of JBLHFL010000010.1, from coordinate 14,978 downwards.
TCGACATCGGCTAGGGTGATTGGCGTGACGATTTCTGTAACCTCCGGGCTGGCAAACGCATAGGAGCCGAACCGCGAGCCGTCATGGTGCCAAGCAAAGACATTTCGGTGCCACCCTCGGTTATTTTGAACCGTCAGTATCTCCAGATCGCCATTGCCATCGAGATCAATCAGCGCCGGTGTTCGGGCAGGGACCTTACCTTCCGTGCTACCCGCCGGATGACCTATCCAACCCGACACCAGTATCGGCCAACCGCTGGCCAAGCTGTTGTCCAGATACACACGCTGATATACATCAGCTTGCAAACCGGCCTGGTCGACGACACGCAAGCGCACCAGATAGGTTCCGTTACTAAAGCCCGCGGTATCCCAAGTGGCCAAGTGGCCCCGTATAACACTCTCTTCGGCCGTATATATGGTCTCGAATTGCAGCGTTTCGTTCTCTTTTTTGGCCACGGCTACTTCATAATGGCCAATATGGGAGCCCATTACGCCAACGGTGGAGCCTTGTATTACCACCGGACCGTTCAATTGAATGCTCTCCTCGGCCGGCAGATTGATGGCTGGGCTGAAGATAAAGGGCGCCGCGGTGATGCGCTCTGGACTGGCCTGCAGGGCTGCCTGCGCATCAATCAGTCCGTGACCGTAAATATCGTCCCAACCCGGCAGGCCACCGCTGCTGGCCAGGTCGGTGGTGGTGCTGACCAATAAGGCACGTACTTGGGCCGGTTTCAGATCGGGGTATTTGGCACGAATTAACGCGGCGAGTCCGGCGACGTGGGGGGCCGCCATGGAGGTACCGCTGGACGTTTTATATCCGCCATCATTTTTTAATGACAGGATATTACTGCCCGGCGCCACCAGATCAATGTCGGGTCCGGTGTTCGAAAAGGTCGATAGTGTCGGCAACGCACCCGCCACATTGGCCACCGATCCTACGCTAATCAGGCCGGGTATATTGGCCGGATAAAGATACTGTGAATTGATCATATTGTTGCCGGCGGCGGCAATCACCACCACATCCATAACCAGAGCCCGTGCTACCGCTTGTTCGAGCGTACTGGAAAAGCCCTGCCCAGCCAGACTCATGTTGATTACATCGGCTTGATTATCGGCTGCGTAATTGATCGCTTGGGCAATACTGAAAGCGGAGCCACTGCCATCGTCACGCAGCGCTTTTAGGGGCATGATTTTAGCGCCATGGGCGACCCCGATAAGGCCAATACCATTGTTGCCCGTTGCCGCAATGGTGCCGGACACATGTGTGCCATGACCGTAACCATCAGTGGGCGAATTGTCCGAGTTGGCAAAATCCCAGCCATTGATATCATCGATTTTACCGTTACGATCATCATCAATGCCGTTATTGGCGATTTCATCAACATTGAGCCAAACATTGTCGCGAATGTCGGGATGATCCATATATAAGCCGGTATCGATCACCGCTACGACGACGCCAGCACCACTGGTTTGATCCCAAGCCTCATTGGCATGAATTGCGTTTAAGCCCCATAGACCCGGATTATGTCCACTACCATAGAGAGGATCATTGGGTGTCATGGTCACGTAGTAGAGGTAATTGGGTTCGGCGTAGTCGACCTCGCCACTGGCTTGAAGCGCCTTGGCCAAAGGATTCACATCAGCGCTGTCGACCTGCAGCAAATACACTCGTTCTTCGACTGACGAGACGGCCAATCGAGCGGCATCCGGCAATCCAGCGGGTAACGCAGAGTCGATCGGATTCAGCTCAAATTGGTCCAACACTCGGGCCTGGTATTGGGCCAACAGTCCGCCCGCCACGGATGGGCTAGACATTGGGCTGACCTGGCGGGCGCCGTTGGCAGCGGCGGCGAAAGGGGCGCTGCCCTTGAATTTCACTATAAGTTGATTAGCCTCCCACTGTGCCGAGCGATCGGGCGCGGCGATATCCAGCGCAACCAGACTGTCGCTTGCCAGCTCCCCCTGATCTGACACGATAGTGGTTTGGGCGCCCACCAAGACCGGTGCCAGCACAGCAAAAGTCGATAAAAAAACCTGCCCTAAAACTAGTTTATTAACTAACATAACAACCTCCTTCCTCCTTTTTTTATAGGCCGCCCTATCCGGTCGACATATAAATAAATTGAGCTAATGAACGACTCTCTTTAGAGGATTCCCTAATGCAACATCCCTCTAAATTTCAGCAAGTTACTATTATAAGGCTGAGGTCTAGAACTGATATGACAAATTGGTAACGCCAAAAACAGGATGCGTTACCAACCTCCGTTCGATAGACCCTGGGTAGCGTTATAGAAAATCAACGCGGCACCACAGGTTCGGTTGCAGGCCAATGAACCTAGGGGCACGAACAGTTTTTCCGAATCTTTTTGGCCTATTTTTTATCACGCCAAGCGCGTGACCTTTTCGGTCACCGTTACTTCCCGCCTAGCTGAAATTCCACCGGCTCCCCCCTAGTATTAAGCAAACCAACTTGGCTCGTTTCGATTGAAAATATCAGCCGATCGGCGTTATTTGGGTTAGAATAATTCTCAAATTGAATCGCGACATATGTGTAATATAAGCCAACTCCCCTCATCTAGATTGAACTTAATTTCTGCGCCATGTTTTCGAGGGAGACGATTCCTAAGAGCGCTAGGGGTTGCTCCCGGCAGTAAAATGATGAAGGGTTTTCAGTGGCTCGCGAGGTTGAATAGACTAGGATGGACACGCGCATGCTTGTTAAGTTTCAGAAGTTAAACGCCGCGCAATTTGACGACTATCGAAGTTACTTTATTGCCGACTATGGCCAAGAAATTTCGCTTAACTTTAGAGTGCCATTGGCTCAGGCCCTGGTGCAAGCCGAAACCGCTTTAGAACGAAAATTAATGGACCGAGGCGTGACGCAACTTAAGCTGAGAGTAGCCTTCGAAAACACCCGAGCCTTGGCATTGTATCAAGCCGTCGGGTTCAATATTACCGGCCTCAATATGGCGAAGACACTCTGAGCTGGGTGGCCACGGGTTAGGGGATAACTGAGGACAGCGACTGTTGATGTAAATAGTCGCGCGCGGCACGGCCGGCGACTACCCCGCTGGCATAACAGGCCGTTAGCAGGTAGCCGCCAGTGGGTGCTTCCCAATCAAGCATCTCACCAACGCAAAACTGACCCGGCAGCTGACGCAACATCAGACCTTCGGTGAGTTCGGCGAACTCGACTCCGCCGGCGGTACTGATCGCCTCATCGATATCTCGACAGGCGGTCAAACGATGCGGTAAAGCCTTGAGTAACCTCGGCAGGTCATCTATTCGGCCCATTTGTTCTTTAGTGCTGAGCTCTTTCAGCAGTGCCAGCTTGACACCCGTCAGTTTGAGTTGCCGACGCAAAACATTGCTCAGCGAGTCACCCGCTCGGCGACGACTGAGCACCTGAGCCAAATGCGCCGCGCTTTGGTCGGGAAACAAATCCCAATAAACGGTACAACTGCCCTGCTGCTCAATCTGGTCACGGATGGCTGCGGACGCCGCATAGATAAGACTGCCCTCCAGACCTTCCCCGGCAATAACCGCATCGCCCTTTTTGCGCCAACCGATGCCCTCGACCGAGGTGACCGATAGGGCCACCGACTTCAACGGCTGGCCTGCTTGATCGGCGCGAAAGCCGTCACTCCAGTCGTAACGGAAGCCGCCGTTGCTGGGCCGGAACGGCGCACATTGGATGCCGCGTTGAGTAAACTGACTGCGCCATTGGCCATCTGAACCAAGGCGCGCCCAACTGCCGCCACCGAAGGCGTAAATAATCACCGGCGCCGTTACCGCTATTGGGCCATCCGCGTGGCTGAAGAGCAGTCGGCCCTGTTGGTCCCACCCGGTCCAACGGTGACGCACATAAAATTGAGTCCCCCCGGCACGCAACCGATGCAACCAGGCGCGCAATAGAGGTGCAGCCTTCTTAGCGCTTGGGAAAACTCGGCCAGAACTACCGACAAAGGTCTCTATGCCCAGGTCGGCGGCCCAAGAACGCAGCGCGTCGGCGTCGAATTCCTGCAACCAAGCCTCGACCTTTTCGGTCTGCTGGCCATAGCGACTTATGAAATCGGCTTTATTTTCAGCATGAGTAAGATTCAGCCCACCGATGCCCGCCCGCAATAACTTGCGGCCGACCGAGGGCATCGCATCGTAAACGGCCACCGACATGCCAGCCTGGACCAATTGTTCGGCGGCCATGAGACCCGCCGGACCGGCGCCTATAACGATGGCCTGGACTGCAGACTGGGCCACGCTCATGCTAAGTGTCTGATGTGGACCGAGGCCCACAGAGCAAACATCAACCGGAATGGCGACAAATAAGGACGGAGCGACAGGAGCATAGGGTACTTCCGGGGGTCGGGTTGGCCGGACAATCCGGCTCGGCACACACAATAGCATTGGCTCGGCGAGCTGTCTCAGGACGATATCGATAATAGTTTAGACTTTACTGGAGTCGGAGTATTCATTGGCGCAATTTTCTGCCGACCTCTACTATCGCCGAGTTCGACTAGGGGTAACAACCTATGAGCTGGATCGGCATCCTGGTGGTGCTGGCATCGGTGATATTACTGCTCTGGGCTGCTTAAGATCAGCACGGCAAATATATTTTGCTTGCGCATCGCCAACCGAACCAGCATTGATTTCTGGCCACCGGCAGGGTCTCAGTCGCATCGGGGCGCTGCCGACGGCTACCCGGCATCCTCGACAAGTAACATCTAAGCCATTGAAAAATAGGTTAATTTTTTAATCTTCGAGGTTTAACGGCGTGTTAAATGCGACCCAGCTAAGGCCAGGAGTGGTCTGTCTCATGCTGCCCAAAAGGTCAAAAGCTCGTTAAAAAAGTGGGCCGGGGCGAACTAATGGCAATATATTCCGCAGCTGCCATTGACACCGGTTCTAGAATGCCTATAATTCCGCACAGCAAGAAAGAAAGTCTAAATTTTAACTGCTCCAATACGTTGCTTTTGTAAGTCATCGTCCTGAAGTTTTTAAGTTCCAGTCGATTTTTCAGCTATCGAAGCCTTTATAGGCGCAAATAATATATTTTTCAGGATACACATATCATGTCTAACAAAACTACCGGCACAGTTAAATGGTTCAACGAGACTAAAGGTTTTGGTTTCATCGAGCAAGAAAACGGCCCAGATGTTTTCGCACACTTCAGCGCTATTGAAGGTTCAGGTTTCAAGACTTTGGCTGAAGGCCAAAAAGTTGAGTTCGTAGTAACTCAAGGCCAGAAAGGCCCACAAGCAGAAAACATCACTGCTGTATAATTGTTGACCTAAGGGTCGCGATTAATCTAAGGGTAAAGCCAATGGCTTTGCCCTTTTTGTTGTCAGTAAGATAAGTTGGCCGCCCTGGCTAACCATCCCTCTAAGGCCCCATATCAGGCAGCACTCCCCCGGCACTCTTGACCTGATCGCTTCCGACAAACAGCTGAACTTGCGCAAATCACAGAATTCCTCGGCCAAAAAAAATCCATGCCCTATCCCCCATAAATAAGAAGACGAAACATGGACTTACTTATCAGCAGCACAGATCACGCACGGTCCACCCTACTGACTGAGTGTGCGAAACCTAGCTCAGCTCTTTGACTAGGGCTTGTGCCACTGCCGCTGATGAACCCGGGTTTTGGCCGGTTATCAGCAAGCCGTCGACGACGGCTAAAGAATGCCAGTCTTCACCCTTCTGATACACCCCACCCATTGCCACAAGCTCATCTTCGAGCAAGTAAGGTACGATCTCGGTTAAACCCACCGCGGCTTCTTCGGCGTTACTAAAGCCGGTCACGTTTTTGCCTTTGACCAACGGCTGACCGTTCTGATCTTTAGCCTTTAATAATACCGAAGGCGAATGACACACCGTCGCGACGGGTTTTTCTGCAGCAATAAAAGCTTCGATCAAGGCAATTGAATCGCTGTCGTTGTGCAGATCCCACAATGGGCCATGACCGCCGGGATAGAATACCGCATCAAAGCCTTCTACGTTCATTTCCGACAGTTTGGCTGTGTTCGCCAGCTCAGCCTGAGCCACTTTGTCGTCATCAAAACGGCGCGTGTCGTCCGTGTGAAAATCAGGTTGATTGCTGCTTGGGTCGAGCGGCGGCTGACCACCAAGTGGTGAGGCCAATGTCACTTGGACACCGGCATCCTTCATAACGTAATAAGGACTTGCGAGTTCTTCCAACCAGAAGCCGGTTTTATTGCCCGTGTCGCCGAGCTTGTCGTGGGAGGTTAATACAATCAGTACTTTCATTCATTCGATCCTTTAAGAGTACGCTTCACGTCAACAGAGGTTGACTCGTAGAAAAGACAAGTAATAATGGCGCCGCAAAAAACCGGCTATAAAAAAATCGACCGCGCGCGGGTGCTGAGCACCAGAACTCTTGAGGTGCAAAATTATTGCATCAATCGCACATCAATATCAACTCTAGCTTCCTCCGACAGACCCTTTCAAACTAGTGTGGGCGTGCGGCATTGTTTACGAAGTTTAGTTAATCCATTCTTGCACCCGCACTATAGAGTCGCCCATCTATTGTCGATATTTTATTAGTATCGATTTAATTCGCTCTAATAAATTCTGTAAATTTCTCACATTTTCAATTAATGCCGCCTAAAGGGTCGCCAACTACGGAGTAAAAATACAAAGCATTTCAGGACTTTTTTTACCTGGAATTTTATATTTCAGACAGAAACCCAGCTATTAATTGGCCACACGGAATGAACTAACAAGTCGTTAAGGGCTTTATTATGTAGGTCAATTATTTTTTGACTTGCAGATAATGTTTAGTTTGGCAGGGTGATTTGGGACGACGACGGTGCAATACCGTCGTATTTTGCTAGTTTAAACCGGCTCCGCTAAGGCTTATCCTGATAGTATTCGAAGTAACCGGGCGCATAGGGACCAGGTGGAAAGGGTTGGTTTACATTCCAAAAGACCTTTGCGTTCGCCTGCCGCGTTAAGGGCAAATAGTTCGGATCGGCCCGCTCGATGGCCGACTCTACAACTGCCAAGAGCAGTGTAGAAAGAACAGTGCCATTTTCATGGCTGTCCGGACTGTGTTTTAGCTTTTCCCGATCGGCCCACAACAGAGCACCATCAGCCGCGACCAGCCGATATTCTATATCGACCTCGGTAGTAGTGCTGACAATAATATACTTTGATGTCCAACTGTGGATAGTGACGTAGAGTATCGAGTCGGCATGGAACAGGCTCGCCAGCTCTGCCGGAGGTACATTGTGCACCTCTTGCGGGCTGCTCAGGCCTTCAAATTCCAACAACGCCTTAACGGTATTCACCGGAAAGACATAGTAACCCTTTTCACCCAACTGCCGAGGCAGCGTCGTTAACACCGAGGTGCTGGCCTTAATGTCGATGGACCTATTGACCACCGGCACGATCAGTATCGACTTGGGCCGGCTCTGATGGAATTCTGCCAATGTGTCGACCTGCACCTGAGTCACAGCACAGCCACTCACCAGCAGGCTGAACCCGATCACAACGACTGCTGCTATCGCGCGATGGCCCATCCTAATTGGCCTCCAAGTTAGTGATCAGAGTCGCCATCATGGGCCGACTTTCGGGCCAGGCAGCCGCTTCTTGACGATAAAAATCTACCGCCGCTTCGGCATCCCCTTCCAACAGATAGTAGGTACCCGCCTCGGCCAGCAAGCCGGGCGCAGGTTTTCGACCCTTCGCAGCCATACGGTCCAGATGCTGTACCAGGTTTTCGATGACCCGCTCTTTATCACCGGGTTGATGGTAGTAGTCGAACAGGTCCGCCTCATAATCGCCCCAATCATAGAGCCCTTGGGTGGCACAACCTGATAACAACCCGGCGAGTAACAGGATCGACAACGACGCTCGCATCTATTGCTGCAGCCTGATCATCAGAGTCGATGATTCACCGAGATAGACATCTCGCTCATAAATGATTTGTCTGCCGTTAAAGACAACGATCAGATGTTGACCGGGAATAATACGCAGTGCGGCTTCAGAGAGGTCTAACATGTTCAGATACTGGCTCACCGGACCATAGTCCAGATTATCGATACTCAATTGCAGCTGATCGATGTCATAGCCGCTAACGCTAAAGGTCACCAAGGGCCGATCATCGACAACCGACTGAACGGTCACCGGGTTGTTAATCGCACAGGCGGACAGTACCAGTGCGGCCAATCCCATCAGAATAAAGCGCATCACTGAATCTCCTTCACATGCAACGTGTCAATAGCCAGACCCTCAATAGAACCTGATACCAGCTGGGTAATCGAACCCTCCGCGAGCTCGGTCTCACCGAAAGACGAGATCACCTCGATCTCCGCGACCTGCTTGCCGGGCAAGGTAATCACAGTGCCCGTGGTGGTTGATTTAACCTCTTTACCCTTGGTCAGAATGTGGAAATGTTGGCCGCCTTTAATGCCCTGTGACAGGCCACCACTGATAAAAATCAACCCGTCTTCAACGGCTAAGATGTCCGATGTCCAAGCTGATTGCAGCATCCATAGGTCCAATTTGCCAACCGCGGCATTCACCGCCGCGCCAATCGCCTGGTCGTTAATACTGCCGTCGTAGCCGGCAACCGCGCCAAAGCCCATGGTGTTTTGATCTTCAATAGAGGCCACACCGCTGCCGGTAATAGAATGCAACACCTGCCCGGTACGCACATCGACCAGACGCAAATCGATGGTGGCGTTGGCCTCTTGTTTTTTGCTAGAGGAAAAAAAACCGGCCTTACCCGTGGTGGCCCGGCCAAACTCAGTTAATGAACCGACAATCAGGGTATCAACCCCAACTAGGTCCAGCTCCGTGCCGGACAGATCGGACTCACCCTGTAAAAGTTCAACGTCGGGACGCTCGAATACCAAATAATTACCGCTATTGGCCAAGCCCTGAACAAACATATCGGCTACTTTTTCAGCCATCTTATCAACAGGGGCAGTTGACAGCAGGCCCTTACCGTAAGTGGTTTCATTTGAGAGCCGACCAACCGCCACCTTTCGCTTGAGAGCAAGCCGTTGGGGCGCTATGGCCTGTTGCGCTGCGCGCATTTGCTCGGTTGTGTAGCCGGGTTCAACACCGGTTAGGGTCACGGGAGCTGTCACACAGCCTACTAAAAGTAGGGCAGCGGCGACTATTAACGTTCTTTGGAGCATAAAATTTCCTTTTTAAGCTATTTTTTTGTTTTTTGGGTTAAAACAGCACGATTTGACATGAGTTTAACCCGATTAGCATGGCTATTCACTAGCCACGACGTCCCGCTAATCCTGCGGTCGACTTTGGCCAACCTCATCGGTAAGGGTTTATCGAGTCGTTACAGCCAAGTAAAGCCGAGATTCGTCTTATCTAACAGCCCGCCAGCATAAAAAAACCCGCGCAAGGCGGGTTCTACAATAGACTATTGGGGTGCCCAGAAATTGGGCAGCACCGGATGATGCGCCTAGGCGGCCTAAGGATCAGGCGGCGTTGGGGTTAAAACGCTCGTTGAGATAGGCAATAATATCTGACGATTCGTACAGCCAGCTTGCAGCGCCTTGCTGGTCAATAATTTTCAAACAAGGGACCTTCAGAACACCGCCACCGGCGAGCAATTCGGCCTTGGCGCTGTCACTGCGTTTCGCGTCGCGAGTCTCTATGCTTAGCGACTGGCGCTTCATGGCCATACGAACCTTGACGCAAAAAGGGCAAGCCTTGAATTGGTATAGGGTCAGCTGGGCGGTCTCGTTATCAACAGCGGCCTGGGTGTCGTTATCGCGCTGCACAGGCTTTGGGCTGTATAGCCGTTCTACCAATAAGATGATCGCGCCTAAGATCCAACGTGCTAGAAACATGTAGATACCTTTGTGTGGTGTCGCGGAGGAATTCGATCTAAGTAAGGGAGTCTCCGCACCATCCCTGACCTGTGAGCACCTGTGGCCTCGCCGCACAAGAGTAGGCTGGCCGCCATGGTCTGGTTAGCCCAGAGTGCCCAATATAAGGCTTAACCGCGCCAAATGCGGATGCGCATTGAAGCACAGTTTGTTCCCGATCGCCAAGCTTGTGCACTTTCAACCCTCCCGCACTATTGTGCCGTCAGGTCCGTATGACTTGCACTTCTATGCTCGCCTGAATCACCTCAGCATGGCGGTCGGTATGCCATTGGAGGTCAGAGGTCAAAACCCCATTTTCGCATGTCGACATAGGCAGTCCGAATAAAGGGCAATTAAACGATGAAATTATTTTCTAACTGTTCAATTAGCCGTCTTATCTTGAAAATACTTGCGAGCGAAATCTAAACGTTTCTTATTAAAGTTTGCTCGTGGGCAATTCCATTGTTTTTAAAAATGGCCAGCGTATCGTTGTAAAGTGGATTGGGCATTGTCCTTGGCCACTCTCCCAAAAACCTTAGGCCTTTGCCTTGGGCAGTCGATTGGCAATCGGACAAGGCCCGTCCTGACTAATAACTGCAATTTTAAAATTAAGGAGTCTTTATGAAAACCTCCCTACTCTTCGCTCTCTCCTTATTGTTTGCCGGTGGGCTCTGCGCCAATGGCCTTGAACGCATCCCATGGGCATGGGAAGACCATAATGGTGATCACGTTTGGAACTACAGCCGTACCAACGACAATTTTCAATCGTACAACCCCTGGGGCAATATCCCGCTTACCGCGGATGCCTATGAGGGCCACAGCGCACTCTTTTTGAATTACTTGAATGTCGATCAGACCGATAACTTTGCCCAGGCGTTTGGCTTTGCCACCATACCCACCGGGAATGCCAATAGCGGTATCGAGCCGACCTATGCTCAAGAATATCTCGATGGCAAAGACTTGATGGATATCGATGCCCTGGAGTTCTATATTAAAGGCAGTTCGGGCGCAAACCTATCGGCATTCTCGGTCAGCATCAGCTCGCCCAATGGCCATAGTTCTAGGAGTGTTTTACTAAGAGACTATGTACAGATTTCCGATGCCTGGCAGCGCGTGGTCGTTCCCATGGCTGACTTCATGCCGGCCTTTAATAACTTTGATCGTTTCCAACTGTGGAATGTAAACGAGGTAGTGTTTCGGGTCGATCAGAACGATAACAATGTGCCGTTCGAGGTCACGCTCGATAACATCAGTTTTTTGCGTAATCCTGAGGTTGCCGAATTCAAATGGGCGTACGAAGAAACCAACGTTATACCTAGCCTAAACCTCAATGGCGCCTGGAATTACAGCTGGTCCCGATGGGATGAGGGCACCGTCTATGCCCCGGCTAACGACTGGCATGACCTAAAAACCAGCCTAACAGAAGCATACCAAGGGCAGAGTTCACTTGAAATTCGCTATGAACATCTCAACGGCGGCTATATCGATCTGTATCTGTCGACCCACCCCAACGGTCAGGGTGTTGAACCCAGTAGTTTTTATGAACGAGACTTACCAAAAGATTTATCCGCTTACAACACCTTGAGATTCTTTATCAAAACAGGCGACCAAGGCTATTTTAATGGCGATATCACGCTCGATCTGATCGAAACGCCGTTCCGCAATGCCAATCCGGTCAAGTTATCGGATTACCTATTCGATTGGTCCCTAGACGACTGGACCGAAGTTAGGATTCCATTGGCCGACCTCACGGCCGCGACGAGTGACCTACGGCGTATTAAAGAAATCTGGATCCGTTTCAATGATAACGCCAGCCCGTCCTCTGGTGTGTTTTACCTCGATAACATTGGCTTTATCAATGTGGTCGAACAGGGTGTGGCCATGGCGGCTAAACGTCACTGGTGGCTGAGCGATACGTTGGGCAATGGCGAATATAATTACAGCACCACGGCGATGGCCGATGGCTCGCGCATAAACGTTGCTAACGAATGGCAGGATGTGGTGATTGGTTCGTTCTTCACCGGCCCCTATGGTGAATATGAAGTATCGGCGATAGACCTGCAGTTCAGCCACAATGGTTCGGGCTACGCGGCGGCGAACCTCACCACGTCGGTTGAAAATACCGGTGTCGAACCCACCGGCTTTGTCGATCGAGATTTCGGCAAGTCGGTGGCTAACCTCAATACCTACTTGACCTTCCGCGGCCAGGTCCATGGCGAACCCGGCCTGAAGGTGCGTTTGGTCGATATCTGGGGCCATGTCTCCAAGGCCGTTGCCCCCTCGACGTATCGATTACGCTATGCCCGCTATATGGCGTCTTACTATATCCCGACCTATGTCTTCGATACGCCGGGCTTTAATTTCCATGAAGTTAAGGCGATCCAGTTCTTTGTGGACGAAGAGGTGCCTGCCGGTGAAATTGGTTATAAGATATTTGGGCTGCAATTCGCACGCTACTAAACAACATTAATTTCCCCCTTTATAAACGCAAAAACCCGCACCAGGTGCGGGTTTCTTATGTCGTGTCCGGGTGATCCGTTAGATTGCGAGGTACTCTTCACGCAATGCTTGGTTCTCCAACACTTCTTGAGCCGTACCGGTAAAGACGATAACACCGGAGTCCATAATAATAGCGTGGTCGGCCAGTTTAAGGGCTGCCACCGCATTCTGCTCGACGATAATGGTAGTGATACCCAGTTTCTTAATTTCCAGCAGCATGCGCTCAATTTCTTGCACAATCACCGGGGCCAACCCTTCGTAGGGCTCATCAAGCAGCAGTAGCTTCACGTCTCGCGCCAAGGCACGAGCGAGTGCTAGCATCTGCTGTTCACCACCCGACAAAGTAGACGCTTCTTGCTTACGTCTCTCTTGAAGTTTCGGGAAATGGCCAAAAATCTTTTCAATAGACCAGCCAAGTGGTTCGGCAATCTGCGCCAAGATAATGTTTTCTTCAACGGTAACGCCGGGAATGATGCGTCGGTCTTCACAGACCAATTGGATCCCCGCGCGGGCGGCCTGAAAGGGTTTCATTGAGTGAATGGCTTGGCCATTCAGCCAAATCTCGCCCGTGGCCAGCGCTGGTTGGTTGGCCCTGGCAATGGTCCGCAGAGTCGAGGTTTTACCCGCACCGTTGCGGCCTAATAAGGCAACGATATCGCCTTCTGGAATATCAAAAGAGAGACCCTGGACCACATAGCTTTCGCCATAATAGGCCTTCAGGTCATGGCAAGAAAAGAACGACTTCGGAGCTTGATCAGTTGATGACATATTCTTCTCCTTAAACCTGTGCTTCGCCAAGGTATGCTTCGATGACTTTAGGGTTGCCCTTAATGTCAGCTGGTGCACCTTCGGCAATTATTTGACCTTGCGATAAGACCGAAATCGTATCTGCAAGCGAGAAAACCACGTTCATATCATGCTCAACGATGACCTTGGTAATGCCGTCGTTCATACTTTGCAGCAACTCAATGGTTTTTTCAGTTTCATGGCGCGCCATGCCCGCGGTCGGCTCATCGAGCAACAACAGGCGAGGTTTATTGGCCAAACAGATGGCCATTTCTAAACGCCGCTTATCACCGCGTGACAGGCTGCCCGCTAACATATGCATATGATTTTCTAAACCCAACTCACACAGTTGCTGTTCGGCAAACTCGATTAGCGGACGTTGCTTCTTACGGCCCTCGAATAGGTTGAAGTTAAAAGCACCGTCTCTTGCGGCAAACACCGGAATGGTGACATTTTGCAATACCGTCATTTCCGGAAAGATAGCCGGGGTTTGGAATACCTTAGCGATACCCAATTGAGTAATGTCGTGCGCGTTGACATCAAGCAATGGCTTGCCGTCAAACATAACCGACCCGTCGTCTGGCTTCAACATCCCGGTTAGGACATTAAGCAGGGTCGATTTACCCGCGCCATTCGGTCCGATCAAGGCATGGGTTGTGCCACGTTGGATTTTTAAATTAACGTTTTGTAAGGCTTTTAAACCGCCAAAACTTAAGGACACTTGATGTATGTCTAGTATAGCCATGGTCAGTCTCCTATTCGGCGTCGCCGTTGGTGAAAAAACGTTTCTTTAGGCGGGCAACGGCCTCCATAAAGCCACCGGGCATAAAGATAACCACGGCCATAAAGATGACCCCTAAAACCAATAACCATTGTTCACCCAAGCTGACCGATAGAACGTTCTCAAAATACAGCATAAAGGCGGCACCGAGCATGGGTCCGATTAGCGTACCGACACCGCCGATAACCGACATGATGACCACTTCACCCGACTGATGCCAACCGAGGAATTCGTGACCGACAAATGGCTCGTAAACCACCATCAGTGATCCCGCGATCGCGGCATACACTGCGCTCAGCACAAAGGCTAAGAGCTTATACTTCAGGGCGCTGATGCCGGTGTATTCCAAACGAACTTGGTTACTCTTAATGGCTTTCATCATCAGGCCCACGGGCGAGCGTTCAATGCGCTTGGCAGCATAGAACAGGGCAATGGCGATCAGGGTACAGAAGTAGAAAATATTATCGCCCTTCATTTCCATGCTAAACAACATCGGCGTCGGCAGACCGGTTAGACCGTTTTCACCACCGGTCCAGCGTTGCAACATTGACATCGCCATGGAGTCAAACATCTCGGCGAAGGCTAGGGTGAGAATGGAAAAATAGATTCCGGTTCTTTTGAGCGTCAATAATCCGATGATTAAGGCAATAACGCTTGTTGCCGCTACCGCTACGATCATGGCTGGAATGATATTGTCGGAATAATTCTTCAGCATGATGCCGGTTATATAGGCAGATGTACCAAAGAAGGCTGCATGGCCAAAAGATAGATAGCCGGTAAAGCCTAATAGGATATCGAAGCCGACCAGAAAAATACAAAAGATCATAATCTTTGTATCTAAGCCAGAATAGCCACCTAAGAATGGGAACCAGAAAGGCATCGTGAGGGCCACTGCGGAAAACACCAAAACGGCCTTGTTATATTGCCAAAAGCTTTTTTCATTATTCATTATTCAAATACTCCTTTGGCACCCAATAAACCACGGGGACGGACCAATAAGATGATAACGGTGATTACGTAGATAATAATGGTATTGAGGTAGATATACGGGGCCGTAAA
>JBLHFL010000009.1:0-21716 GCA_047618105.1 Granulosicoccus sp. | reverse complement strand
ACGCCGCAACTCATCGGCGCCAACCTTATTGGTATAGCCATACAGAACCTTGTGACCAAACACCAAGCGCAGGCCGATGCCAAATTCAACCCCCGATTGCACCGAGTCGACGCGGTCACTGAGGGTATTGAGAGTCGAACGCAATTGGCGTTCAACATACAACTCGACAAAGTCCGCGCCCAGGCTCAAGGCATGGTCGATAACGGTCTGGGCAATAGCGGGGTTTAACATGGGCTCTCCTGGACAAAATAGCGTGGCAACGGGGCGACGGAAGCCGTACCTTAGCAAAGGCAAATGGGTCCTTAATAGCCCATTGTACAAACATTTACCTCAATGGGCTGCTGACATTGGGCGATCAGATCGCTCTGGCTCGAGGCAACAAAGCCATATATGGAATAGTGTTTGAGCCAATCTTTGCTATATTAAAGGGAGACTCAGACAAGGACACTTCGTTATGCCAAAACAAGAATTAAAAAGTCTGTTCCAACGCCTACGCGATCATTTACCCGAAGGTGAGGCCAGTGCACAGCAAAAAATGCTCATGGATCACATTCAGTATCATATTCATGCCGTCGATGAACCCGATCCGGTCGATCAGAGTCTGCGCCAATCGGTGCAAACGCTGATTGAAGATCTGGAGTCGGATCATCCCAAGAGCGCGGCCGTTGCGAAAAACATTCTCGAGACCCTAGCCGCCATCGGCATCTAGCCTAGGCGGGCTTAGTCGCCGCGTTCGCCGGACTCATCTGGCGCATCGGTCTCGTCCTCTGATGAGTCATCGAGGGCATCGCGGTCGCCGAGCGAGGCCGGCAAGGGCCGACTGGTCGGTGCGCCCAACTCTTGTAGGCGGCGCACATAGCTGACCATGGAGCCTCGCCCGTCGCGGATGCTGCCGATGGCTTCGTGCCAGGTTTTACCCGCGGTATCGAGTTGGCTGCCGAGCTTGTCCATCTTGCCACCAAAGACACTGAGCTTATCGTGAATCTTACCCGCCAACTTAAACAATTCCTTGGCATTGAGATTTTGACGCTCTAGTGCCCACAGGTTGGCGACCGTGCGCAAGGTTGCCAATAGGGTGGTCGGGGTGACTATGACTATATGGCGCTCAAAGGCATCATTAAACAGCTGAGGGTCGGCTTCGAAGGCGGCCACGAAGGCGCTCTCGATGGGCATAAACATCAATACGAAATCAGGCGCATTGAGGCCATCCAAGCCCGGATAATTTTTACCGCTCAGGCTGCGAATATGGCTCCGCGTCGCGGCCACATGATCGCGAATCGCGGCCTCGCGCGTGGCCTCGTCTTCGGCCGCTACGGCTCGTTGGTAGGCGTTAAGACTGACCTTGCTGTCAATAATAATGTGTTTGTTATCGGGCAGCTTGATAATAAAGTCGGGTCGTTTATTCTGCCCGTCGGCATCCTTGAAGCTGGCCTCGCGCTCGTATTCCCGGCCCTTGTAGAGGCCTGATGTTTCCAGAATTCGCTCAACCTGCAATTCACCCCAGTTACCCTGAAGCTTTTTATCGCCCTTAAGTGCCTTGGTTAAATCATGGGCCTGTTGATTGAGCTGGTTATTCATCTCGCGCAACATCGTCAACTGACTCGCTAATTGACTGCGGCCCTCGATGTCCTGACTGTGGATGGTGTCGACACGTTGGCGAAACTGGTCGATCTGTTTCTGGAACGGATCGAGCAAAGCCGACATCGACTGCTGCGATTGTTCGTTAAACTTCTGATTTTTTGCCTCGAACAACTCATTGGCGAGCACTGAGAACTCCTGCTTGAGTTGGTTCTTATTATCGCTCAGCAGGGCCAATTGAGCGCTATGATGCTGGGCCGCGCTATCGGCTCGGGCGTGAATATCGGTCAGCTGGCTCTGCACATGACTCAAACGCTCGCGCTGCTCATCCAATTGTTCATCGCGCTCTTGCAACTGCTCATGCAAGCGCTCGACCTGTTGCAGCTGGCCCCGGTACCCGGCCGCCTGCACCCGGCTTTCGCCCAAACTCTGCAATAGCGAGTCGACCTGGTTTTGCGCCAGACGTAAGCGCTCTACCAACCGAACCCAGGCTATCCCCGCCAGCAGCCCAGACAAACTTAAGGCGGCGGCGATCAACAGCGTCGTTTGATGGTCCAGCAGCCAAGCCGTCAAGCGGAATCCGACGCTATTGCGCAGTGGATTGGGCCATGCTGCGAGGCGAATATCATCCGTTTTGCTCCAGCGGCCAAGCGCCAAATAGGCCGTCGGTCGGATCGACCTGATAGGCATGTTGGATGTCCTGGAATTGAAAGGCAATCTTCCAGGCGTGCAAATAGACCCGATCGGCGGCGGTGCCGGCATAGAGGCTGTCGCCCAATATGGGGCAGCCAAGCGACTTCAATGCCACGCGCAGTTGATGGGTCTTGCCGGTCTTCGGGTGCAGTATAAAGCCGCGCAAACCGTTCGCTAATAGGGAACTGGTGAATTGGGTGACCGCCGGGTTGGCCACGGTACGCAAGAGTTTCCATTGGCTACGCCGACTTACGGCCATGTCACCCTTAACCCAGCCCTGTTTTTTTAAGGGCTTCTTATCACTTAAGGCCAGGTACGTTTTCTCGATACCGCGCTGCGCGAAGGCCTGGCTCAGCGCTCGGTTGCCAACCGTAGTTTTAGCCACCAGCAACAGGCCCGACGTGGGTTTGTCGAGCCGATGGACCGGATACACCTTTGCACCATAGGTTTCTTCCAGCCATTGCAACACGCTGGGCGCCTGCTCGTCGCGCTGCACTGTCCAACCTATCGGTTTATTAACGACCCAAAAGTCCGGGTGATCGGCAACAATTGACGGCTGTTGATCGGCCAAGCCGATGAGGCTGGACGAATTTTGCGCCACAGCGGTATTGGTTGAGGCCAAATCGCTGGCCTTATCGCCTGGCTCGGCGCTCGCCTCACTGGGGTTGGAAGGCGTATCGTCCGGGTCGAGATTGACCTCCGGCTCGTCTAAATTTATGTCAGCTTTAGGTCCAGGCATTGAGATCCTTATCGTCCATAGTATCTATTTCTTGATGCAGTTGGTGACCAATCCGATCGACCCAGACACCCCATTGGGTATTCAGCAGGGCCAATTGTTCGGGCGTTTTGCGCAGGTCACGATGTTCGACAATCAGTCGCAGCTTGGCTTCTCGGCGTTCAATGCGCCAATGCACCAGAGTATTATGCCAATCATCTTCACCCTGTGTGCACAACCACTCCAGGACTTGATCGGGAACCTCTTCGACGACCTTAAAGACCAGCGGCATTCCACGGTCGGCTTGTTGCAGGCGCCAGCTATCACCACCCTGGATAAAGATCTCACCCGGCCACCAACGAGTTAATCCCGCTCGGGTCGTCAACAGAGCCCAGACTCGATCGGGCGACGTTACCACTTCTATTTCATGAAAAAGTGTGGTCATAATATGTTCGCGCTCCTTAGGCCATTGCCCTTTTGTTCAGTCTAACAGAGACTCTCAGGATGCTTAACACACGATTCACCGCTGCGCCCTTTTTCATGACGCCAGATGGCTCATTGAATCGTATGGCGGTACGCACCGATTGCTTATCGAAAGCCGATCCGCTGCGCGGCACAGCCAACCTGACCGCCTTCCAGCTACTGTCTCGCCAAGCCTTGATCGGCCTATTGCTAGCTAAGGGCCACAACATACATGGCCAGCCGCGCGCCTTTTTAAGCCATTTCAATGCCGACCGACCGAGTGATCGCTGTATTATGGATATCTTCGCCCAGCGTCTTGCTGTGGTGATTCAAAGCGCACGCCATTATGCCCCTTGGCAACAGGGTACTATCTTTCAACAGGCGCTCGGCCGGCATTGGCAGCGGATGCAAACTTTGGTGATCGCCGGGGGCCTGAGCAGTCAGCAGTTCGGTATCCATCTGGCCAGTTCTGCGGAGGACCACTTACCCGACCTGTCGGTGATGTGCTCTCCTTGGGGTCATGTCACGGCGCTCTATGGCCTGGCCCAAGCCCACCGAAGCCCAGACGATTTACTGGTGCTCGATTTCGGCGCTACGGCCGTTAAACGCGCCATTGCCCATCGCTATGGCAACCGTCTCGACATGCTCAGCACATTGCAGGTGCGCGACTTCAGTTCCGAGGGCCTGATCCGAGCGCCCCAACTGCTGGCCATTCTGCGCCAGACGCGAGCCGAATTGCCAGGTCCTATGGCCGTGGCCATCAGTTTGGCGGCCTACCTCGATCACGGTCACCCCTTCGATTATCATGCCGGTATATACAGCAGACTGCGCGACGATTGTGACCACCTAGCGAGCACTTTAGACCAGCAATGGTTGCCGGCCAGCGGCTTTTCCGGCTTGGCCCTGCTCGAACACGACAGCACCGCAGCCGCCTTAGCCTTTCAATTTCACTTCCCCGCCATGATGCTCACACTGGGCACCGGCATGGGCTCTGCACCCTGCCCACTGGTTTAAATGCGGCACTGCACTGGCGCTCGCTCGTCAGTCGACCTACCGATTCAGTTGCGTTCGACTACACTCAATAAGTAGGTCAAATTCGGCATCATCCTAGGGTTCAGTATTTGAATGCGCTCCAGACAACTGGCACGATTCACACCCTTAGGTCGCTGCGAATTCCCTGTAATCGATCGCGCGGCCTACTGGTACGCTTGAGACGGTGTAAATCCTGACTTGAGGTGTAATATTATTCATTCTAGTAACATTCCTCGCGCACCGAGAATAACGCCATGAGCCGAGCGCTAATCGGTTTCGCCCTAGTCTGCCTATTCACTATACCCTGGCTCGATTCGCTCTGGCTCGAGGCCGCCTTAGCATTATTCGCGTTCACCGGCTGTGGTTTGGTCGTCTATCGGCGCAAGGAAAATATCGTGCTTTGCCTGATCCTGATGGCCGCTTGTCCCGTGCTGCCCTTTGTAAAATGGTTTGAAGGCGCCCTCGCAAGCAAGGCCCAAGCAGCCCCACTGCGAGCGCTCAATGCCGACCTCGATTTGGCAGAAAAGACCGTTAGCCAATTTTTTATCAATAACGATGCCATCTTAAATTCAATTGCGATTCTCGCGGCACAACAAGAAGACATCCAGAGCAATATTTACCATTCATGGTTGAGCCAATTACTGCCCGAGCAGCGCAATCAATTTCTCAATGTCGCGTTGTCCTCTAATCTAGTGGTCCGGCAGGTCTACCCGCTCAACAGTTCAAACCAAGCGGTACTTGGGGTTAACTTGAACGCCGTGCCTGGCCAAGGGCCCTATTATCGGAGCGCGCTATTGACCCAAACCAATACACTGATCGGACCGGTTATGCTGCTCCAAGGCTTCCCGGGCATTATTTACGTCCATCCAGTAGCCGGACCCGATCAGCGTTTAGTCTCCGGGGTGTTAGCGCTCGATCGGTTGCGCTTGGCGCTGCAAGACGACGGTGCAGCGGATACTGGCTTGACCGTTATCGTCAGTGGGGCGGGGCAGACCTACCCGTTGGTCGGCGGCCTATCCGATACCAACCCGACACCCATTAGTCGTCTCCTGAACTACCAAGGCATTCAAATTAACTTGGCGATGTCCTCGGTCGCAATCAATCAGATTGCCACCCGCAGTAATGTTGTGACCCGACTCGGAGCGTTTGGGTTTTGGCTTTGCCTCTCGGTTGTTTTAGCCTGGCAGCACATGAATTTCGTACAGCGTGAAAGGCAGAGCGGCGCGCTGCAAAAGAATGAATTCGAACTCATGGCAGCGCAACGACTCGGCCAAATGGGCTCATGGTGGCGTGATGAAGGTGAGCGGATTCAGCTCAGTGAACCCCTGCAAGAGTTATTAAACTATCCAACGGCTGATATGGCCGTCGGCGACTTTCTTGCCTTGCTGCATCCGGATGAACGTGCCCAGACAGCGAGCAGAATCCGGGCCTTCACCGGCACCAATGGGGACCATCTGAGTCTGGAGCATCGCGTTAAGATTGGCGATCAATTTCGTTGGTTTGAGCACCGTCTGGCAAAAAACGATGCCACACGCTTTACCGGTTATGTCAGGGATATCCACAATCTGCGCAAACGGGATGAGCAGGTCGCCCAGCTTGAATCAAACGATTCGTTAACCGGTGTTGCCAACCGACACTACTTTAAGCAACTGACCTTGAAGAATCTGGCCGTATGCGCCCGACGTCAAAGTCATTTGGCATTGCTGCTGGTCAATGTCGATGATTTTCGCGCGGTCAATGAGAAATATGGCCAGTTGGCCGGCGATGAACTCCTGATTCAGATCACCCAACGGTTGATTCTGGGTTCGCGTAAGTCCGACTGTGTCGCCCGACTCTCTGGGGATACCTTTGCCATTGCCCTAGTCGATATAGACAAAAATAAACAATCGATAATAGTCGTTGAAAAATTATTACACAGCCTTAAAGAACCTTACCAATTGGATGCAGATATCTACCCCCAACTGACCATGGGCGTGTCGATGTATCCAGACGACGCGCAGGACTATGAACAACTGTTGCAGATGGCCGAGTCTGCGCTGAGTTCGGCAAAAACCCATGCCCGAGGCAATTACCGCTATTACTCGCCCAAGCTTACCCGGGAGAACGACCGGCGCCAGCAAATACTATCCTCGTTACCTGCGGCGATCCGTAACAATTATTTACGCCTGGTCTACCAACCTCGGGTATCGGGCGGCCACCCCAGCCGTGTGCACAGCATGGAGGCCCTGTTACGCTGGCATGACCCGGTTCTGGGTATCGTATCGCCGGGTGAAT
Organism: Granulosicoccus sp.; assembly: GCA_047618105.1. Taxonomy (GTDB): domain Bacteria; phylum Pseudomonadota; class Gammaproteobacteria; order Pseudomonadales; family Natronospirillaceae; genus Reinekea. Next base: position 14,962 of record JBLHFL010000009.1, on the reverse strand, counting down.
TTATTCCGATCGCCGAACAGACGGCCCTGATATCCGACATTGGTTACTGGGTCTTGGAAGAGGTCTTTGCCATGATGGCGCACAGCCAACATCGATTGCCCGCTAACCTGAGTATTTCGATCAACCTGTCTCCGAAACAGCTGGAGGACCTTCACCTGGTGGCAGCGATAACCGGCCTGCTCGGCCAATATGGGGTCCGCGCAAGTCAGTTTGAATTGGAGATTACCGAATATTCAATCAGTAGTGAGTCCGAGGCGATGATGGACAACATGCGGGCACTGAGCAACATGGGGTTCAAGTTTGCCTTGGACGACTTCGGTACCGGCTATTCCAACTTAGGCATATTGCAATCGTTACCGCTCAATGTGCTCAAGGTGGATATAACCTTTATTCGGGCAATTGGCACGTCGGTCAAATCCGACGAGTTGGTGCGTGCCATTCTGAAAATGGGCCATACCTTAGGTTTGCGAGTGGTCGCTGAGGGGGTTGAGAGTGCCGAGCAGGTTAGGTTCCTGTCGGCTCTGGACTGTGAAGAATTGCAGGGCTATTACTTTTTCAAACCCAAACCGATCGAGGAACTGCTCGAGCGCTTCAAGCGCGCCTAAACCAAGACAGGCGGTGGCACGGGTTGGCGGCGCGACAGCAGCAGGGTTGAAGCTACACCGACAATAACAATCGCGATACCACTCCACTGGGTCAAGGAAATGTGCGCGTTAAGAAAGGCCATGGACAACATCGCGTTGAATAGCGGTGCCGTCGTTACCATTAAACCAGCGATGGTCGGGTCGGCCAGGCTGACCGCCTTATTCCAGCACATAAAAGACAGAATCGAGGGGAAAATTGCCACAAAGGCTATCGACCACCACAGTTCCGGTGGCGGCACAAAGATCGCCTCATGGCGTACATCATAGAGCCAAAAGGGCAGAATCAACACGCTACCAACACCGACAAAGAAGGTCAGCAGCCCGATAGGCTCGATCCCATCGTGGGGCAGGCGCTTTAACAGTACCGAATAAAATGCCCAGCTGCTCACCGCACAGACCATCAATAGTTCGCCGAGCCAACCGCGTTGTTGGCTAAAAAACACCGACCACTGGCCATTGCTGACCACTACCACGGCACCGGACACCGCCACGATAGACGTCAGCCACTCCAGTCCGCTCAACTTCCGGCCGCCCAGAAAACCCGACACCACCGCAATTGACAGCGGCATTAGAGCCAACATGGCACCGACCTTAACTGGCTCAGTGTATTCCAATGCCCAATATTGCAGGGTGTTATAGAACCCGACGCTGAGTAATGCGAGCAGACTTAAGCGCGGCAGATGTTGACGATACCAATGCCATTGCCGATAAATTCGAGGCAGGCCAAAGGGCGCCAGCAGCACGAAGGCTAAGGCCCAGCGGAACTGAGACAGGGTGAAGGCCGGCAGCGTGGCAACCACCACCTTGCCGACAATGGCATTGCCCGCCCAAAACAGACTAGAGGTAGCCCCTAAGAGGGCGGCTAAAAGAACAGAATGGCGCACGGCAGATCCACCTCAAAAAGAGCAGTATGGAGCAGCGCGCCTTGCCTGTCGATTCAACTAAGGTACCAGTCAGGAAAACTCGCGCAGAAAACGCTCTAGTTTCTTAACCATATGTTTTGAGCCCACGAAGAACGGTACCCGTTGGTGTAATTCGGTCGGCTTAATATCCAGCACACGAGCATCTGCACCGGCAATGGCCACACCGCCCGCCTGCTCGGCTAAGAAAGCCATCGGATTACATTCATACAACAAACGCAACTTGCCCAGTGGGTGCAGCGCCGAGGCTGGATAGAGGAAGATTCCACCCATTATCAAATTACGGTGAAAATCTGATACCAATGAGCCTATATATCGGCTGCTATAAGGCCTGTCGGTCTTTTTGTCTTCGACTTGGCAGTACTTAATGTATTGTTTTACCCCGTCATGGAAATGAACGTAATTGCCCTCATTGACCGAATAGATCTGGCCGTGGTCGGGAAAGGTCATGTTGGGATGAGAAAGGCAAAAGATACCCAAGCTTGAGTCATAGGTAAAGCCATGTACACCGTTCCCGGTGCTGAACACCAGCATAGTCGAGGAACCATAGATCACGTAACCCGCTGCAGCCTGAGCAATTCCGGGCTGCAAGAAATCTTCGCTTTCAACTGGGGTGCCGATCTCGGACACTCGGCGGTAGACAGAAAATATAGTCCCGACCGAGACGTTAACATCGATATTGGACGATCCATCAACTGGGTCGATCAACACCACATATTTGCTCTGCTGATTAAGGCTGTCATCAAAACGCACATACTCATCGTCCTCTTCTGAGGCAAGGCCACAGACCACGCCGCGCGCAGATAGGGCTGCCTTGAAGCGATCGTTGGCGTAGACATCGAGCTTTTGTTGAGTCTCACCCTGTATGTTTTCGATACCAGCGGAACCGCTGAAATTCGCCAGCCCAGCCTTATTAATTTCACGATGTACAATCTTAGCAGCAAGGCGCAGCGCTGCGAATATCGCGGATAACTCGCCCGTGGCGTCCGGATATTCGGCCTGCTTTTCAATAATAAACTCACCGAGAGTTTTAGTAATTGTCATAGTCTGTCCTGTCTAGTCTGCTGGCTGAGGGTTGTAGTTTTATTATGGTTTGTGCGACCTGCGGTGGTGCATAAACACTTCGATGCTTAGAGCAAAAGCTGTGTGGCGAAGACGGTCCATCACATGCATCGAAGCGGCCTGGACGTTGCGTCTAACGCGCCCTGGGTCCGGCCATTTACTTTAGATAAAAAAAAACGACCCAAGGGGTCGTTTTCAACATGGGTGCGCAATCTAGCGGCCCATTGCTTTGCGAGCGTCTTTCAGCGTGCGTAACTTGCCCATTGCTCGGGCCAATTGCACTCCTACTTCGGTTAGCTCCCTATTCGCGACCTTGTCGCCGATCTGTCGTTCGGCGGCGTCTATGGCCTGTTGCGCAGCGGCTTCATCAATATCATCCGCACGCACAGCACTATCAGCCAATACCGTCACTAGGTTCGGCTGAACTTCAAGAAATCCGCCCTCAACATAGACAAACTCTTTACTGCCGTCCTGCTTTACCAAGTGAACCGGACCCGGCTTTAACCGGGTCAACAAAGGTGCGTGACCGGGTTTAATACCCAGCTCGCCGCCTTCGCCGACGCACACCAAGAGCTCGACCAAGCCCGAAAAAACCTTCTCCTCGGCGCTGACGATGTCGCAATGTACTGTTATAGCCATAACGATCTTACCTCCGGTGTTGATTAGCTGCGTGCAGTATGAGCCGCGACAACTTCATCAATAGAACCTTTCATATAAAAATCCTGCTCGGCAATGTGATCAAATTCACCATCCAGAATGCCCTTAAAGCCTCGGATAGTTTCTTTCAATGACACATATTTTCCCGGTGCGCCGGTGAAAATTTCGGCAACATGGAAAGGCTGAGACAGGTATTTTTCAATCTTACGGGCTCGGCTTACAGTCAACTTGTCTTCTTCCGACAATTCGTCCATACCCAGGATCGCAATGATGTCTTTCAGTTCTTTGTAACCTTGCAGTACGCCCTGCACACCACGAGCAACGTCATAATGTTCATGACCGATAACCAGTGGATCGAGCTGACGCGAGGTAGAACCAAGCGGATCAACCGCTGGGTAAATACCCAGAGACGCAATATCACGGCTCAAAACGACCGTTGCATCCAAGTGAGCAAAGGTGGTCGCCGGTGACGGATCGGTCAAGTCATCCGCAGGAACATATACGGCCTGGACCGACGTAATGGAACCGTCTTTGGTCGAGGTAATACGCTCTTGCAGTACGCCCATCTCTTCTGCCAGCGTTGGCTGGTAGCCCACGGCAGACGGCATACGACCTAACAGCGCCGATACTTCGGTGCCCGCAAGGGTGTAGCGATAGATGTTGTCGACGAAGAACAGTACATCACGGCCTTCATCACGGAAACGTTCCGCCATGGTTAAACCTGTCAATGCAACGCGCAATCGGTTACCCGGTGGCTCGTTCATCTGACCGTATACCATCGCCACTTTGGACTCAGGTAAGTTGGCCAACTGAATAACACCCGCTTCGGACATCTCGTGGTAAAAATCGTTACCTTCACGAGTACGTTCACCTACACCGGCAAACACGGACAAACCGGAATGCTGAGTTGCGATGTTGTTGATCAGTTCCAACATGTTGACCGTTTTACCCACACCGGCACCACCGAACAAACCAACCTTACCACCCTTAGCAAACGGGCAAATCAAGTCGATTACCTTAATGCCGGTCTCGAGAATATCTTGAGACTGGGATTGCTCGGCATAGGACGGTGCGTCCCGGTGAATCTCTGAACGATCTTCAGTCAGAATCGCGCCACGTTCATCGATGGGGTTACCCAAGACGTCCATAATACGACCAAGGGTGGCAACACCCACGGGAACTGAAATACCCTTGCCCGTGTTGCTCACATCCAGACCGCGTCGCAGGCCTTCAGTGGAACCCATTGCAATGGTTCGTACGACCCCGTCACCCAACTGCTGTTGAACTTCGAGCGTGATGCCGTTGGCATCAATTATTAGTGCGTCGTAAACCTTTGGTACGTTGACACGTGGAAATTCCACGTCAACAACGGCACCAATGATTTGCGTAATACGTCCGCTACTCATGTTGTGTCCTCTTATAAACCGTTATTGAACCGCCGCAGCGCCGCCAACAATTTCAGAAATTTCTTGGGTAATCGCAGCTTGACGCGCCTTGTTATACTCAAGTTTCAGGTTATCGATAAGATCACCGGCGTTATCAGTGGCGCTTTTCATTGCCAACATCCGTGATGCTTGCTCACATGCGCTGTTTTCAACCACACCTTGGTAAACCTGTGCTTCAATGAAGCGCGCAAGTAAACTGTTTAGCAGAACTTCCGCATCGGGTTCGTACAGATAATCCCAAGCAAATTTCCGCTTGGTGCCGTCGTCGGTCGCAACCAAAGGTAGCAACTGCTCGATCATTGGCTTTTGGATCATGGTATTGACAAACTGGTTGTAAACGACAAACAGTTGGTCAATTTTGCCCGATTCAAAGTCGTCAATCATTACTTTGACGCCACCAATTAGATCCGCTACCACCGGTTTATCACCAACGTGGATAATTGACGCTGCCAGATCGAAGCCTCGGGCTTTAAAAAAGCCTGAGCCTTTACTGCCGACTGCACAAATCTGCGAGCTAACGCCAGCAGATTTCAAGCTAGCAGAATCTTTCATAACCGTCCTGAACAGATTAGCGTTCAGTCCGCCACACAGACCCCGGTCGCTAGACACGACAATGTAACCTACTCGCTTTACTTCACGTTCCTGCAGATAAGCATGTTTAAACTCAGCATTCGCATTCGCTAAATGGCCAATAACCGCACGAATTTTCAGTGCATAGGGTTGGCTGGTTAACATACGATCCTGAGCTTTACGCATTTTACTGGCCGCAACAAGTTGCATGGCCGAGGTAATTTTTCGCGTATTGTTAATGCTATTTATCTGCGTTCGTATCTCTTTACCGATTGCCATAGCATAAGCCCCAGTTATGTGGCCGCTTGCGCGGCCAATTCAATTACCAGCTTTGAGTCGCGTTGAACTTAACCAACGCGGCTTTAAAGGTGCCGGAAATCTCATCGTTCCACGCGCCCGACTCATTAACAGTCTTCATAACATCCGCGTGTACGCTGTTCATATAACTGTGCAATGCAGCTTCAAACGGCAGTACCTGAGCGACAGTGAGGGCTTTTAAATAGCCTTCGTTTGCGGCGTATACGGATACAGACATCTCGGCAACACTGAGCGGCGAGTATTGATTCTGTTTCATCAATTCGGTTACGCGCGCACCGTGCTCCAACTGAGCTTTGGTCGCTTCGTCCAGGTCAGACGCGAACTGAGAAAAAGCCGCCAATTCACGATACTGAGCCAATGCGGTACGAATACCACCGGACAGCTTCTTGATAATCTTTGTCTGAGCCGCGCCACCTACACGTGAGACCGAGATACCGGCGTTCATGGCAGGACGAATACCTGCGTTGAACAGATCGGTTTCCAGAAAGATCTGGCCATCGGTAATAGAGATCACGTTGGTTGGTACGAATGCTGATACGTCACCACCTTGAGTTTCGATGATCGGCAGAGCGGTTAGCGAACCGGTCTGGCCTTTCACAGCACCCTTGGTGAAATCTTCAACATACTCAGCGTTTACGCGCGATGCACGTTCCAACAACCGGGAGTGCAAATAGAACACGTCACCAGGATAGGCTTCACGGCCTGGTGGACGGCGTAACAGCAATGAGATCTGACGGTAAGCAACGGCTTGCTTGGACAGATCGTCATAGATAATCAGGGCATCTTCGCCGCGATCACGGAAGTATTCGCCCATTGAACAACCGGCGTACGGTGCAATAAACTGCATCGACGCGGGTTCAGATGCGGACGCCACCACGATAGTGGTATAAACCATAGCACCGTGTTCTTCGAGCTTGCGCACGACGTTGGCAATGGTTGAACGCTTCTGGCCGATAGCGACATAGACGCACTTAATACCGGCACTTTTTTGCGCCAGAATTGCATCGATCGCCATTGCGGTTTTACCCGTTTGACGGTCACCAATGATCAATTCACGCTGACCACGACCAATTGGCACCATCGCATCAACAGCTTTATAACCGGTCTGTACCGGTTGATCGACTGATTGACGAGCGATTACACCCGGTGCTACTTTTTCAATAGCATCGGTCATCTTGGCATTGATTGCGCCTTTGCCGTCGATAGGGTTACCCAAGGCGTCAACGACTCGACCCAACATCTCTGGTCCAACAGGGACTTCCAGAATACGGCCGGTACATTTACAGGTCTGGCCTTCGGCTAAGGTTTTATAATCCCCTAACACCACGGCGCCAACCGAGTCTTGCTCGAGGTTAAGCGCCATACCGTAGACGCCGCCCTCAAATTCGATCATTTCGCCGTACATTACTTCGGCTAGACCGTGAATACGTACGATACCGTCAGAAACGCCGACGATAGTACCTTCATTTTGTGCTTTTGAGCTGGTATCCAGTTTCGCGATACGCTCTTTAATAATGTCACTAATTTCTGAAGGATTCAGATGCTGCATGTATTTTCCCTCATTAGGAATTCATGGCTTCAGCGAGTTTTGATAATTTACCGCGTACGGAATCATCAATAACTAAATCGCCAGCTCTAATTATGACACCACCAATGAGTGCCGAATCAACATTAACGGTCAAAGCTACTGCTCGGTCCAATTTGGCCGACAACTTTACTGTTAATGTATTTTGCTGTGCGTCGCTGAGTGCGAATGCACTGGTTACGACGACGTCTGCGCTTTTTTCATGCTCAGCTTTGAGCAGTTCAAATTGCGCGCTAATTTCTGGCAACAATGCAAAACGGTCATTTTCTGATAAAACTATCAGTAAATTGGTCGTTCCTTCATTGCAAAGATCACCAGCGATAGACGCCATGGTTTTCGCTTTATCCAATGCGTTGACCGAAGGGCTGAGCAAAAGCTCATTAACCGATTCGGTTTCTGTAATCATCGCGAGCGTTTCCAGCGCAATCGACCAGGCGGCAATAGAGCCACCGTCGACTGCAGCTGAAAACGCAGCCTTCGCGTAAGGGCGGGCGAGCGTACTTATTTCTGCCATAATCCCTCCTCTTACAGCGCAGCTGCCAACTTATCCAGCAATTCGCTATGTTTCTTTTCATCGACTTCAGATTGCAGGATTTTTTCTGCACCGGCTAAAGTTAAGGCGGCAACCTTGGCACGCAATTCTTCTCGCGCCACGTTGCGTTCTTTTTCGACATCAGACACGGCACCGGCGATTATGCGTTTGGCTTCAGCATCTGCTTCTACTTTCGCTTCATCGACAATGGTTGCCGCGCGTCGATTGGCTTGGTCGATCAACTCAGCTGCCGTATCTTTTGCTTCACGGATTTTTTTAGCTGCGCTGTCTTGAGCAAGTTCCAAATCTTTCGCTGCTCGCGTTGCCGCGTCTAGGCCATTAGCAATATTCGTCTGACGCTCATGCATTACCGCCAATATTGGCGGCCAAACAAATTTCGCGCAAAGATAGACGAATATAGCGAAGACGACGATTTGGCCGATAAATGTTGCGTTAAAATTCACGCCATCACCTCGTTATAAGTTAATGAAAAACAGTCTTTCAACTGACTTATGCACCTACTACGAAGATCAGATACATCGCAATACCAACACCGATGATTGGGATTGCATCGATCAAACCTGCAACGATGAAGAACTTAGTCTGCAACATAGGACCCAGTTCAGGTTGACGACCGGTCGCTTCCAGTAACTTACCACCCAGAGTACCCATGCCGATTGCTGCACCGATAGCACCAAGACCAACCATTAAGCCAGCTGCGACGTATACTAATACTAATAATTCCATGTACTTCTCCTATTGTATTTCTATTAAAGTTTGTTAATTAAAAGGGTAGAACCCAGGTTGCCCGGAAAACCCAGGCGAAATCTTTAGTGATCTTCGTGTGCCTGACTGAGATATACGATCGTCAGAACCATAAAAATAAAGGCTTGCAGCGGAATCACCAGGATATGGAAGAATGCCCAGCTTAGTTGCAGCACGCCACCCAGCAGCGCGATAGCAAAACCACCGCCGAACATCAACGCGATCAGGATGAAGATGATTTCTGCGGCATAGAGGTTACCGAACAAACGCAAACCCAGTGAAAAGGGTTTAGCCAACAGCCCAACCACTTCGATGAAAATATTGAAAGGGATAAAAGCCCAATGATTAAAAGGCTGCAAGGTGAGCTCTCTCAAGAAGCCCCAACCCTTTATCTTGATCGAATAGAACAACATCATGATAAAGACAAACACGGCGGTTCCGAGAGTAATGTTCGGATCGGTTGAGGGCACGATTTTCTGGAAACCAATCCCGAAAACCTTGTTGAGTATCGTCGGAATCAAGTCGACTGGCAGTATATCCATCAGGTTGGATAGCAAAACCCAACAGAAGACAGTCAAGGCCAGTGGCGCAATCAGTGGATTACGAACATGGAAGATGTCGTTGACTGTGGTTTCGACAAACTCGATCACGGATTCGACAGCATTCTGCATGCCGCTCGGGACGTCTGCGGTGGCATTCTTGCCCACGCGCCAGAAAGTGAAGAGAAACAACAGACCCAATCCGATAGACCACGCCATGCTGTCCACATTGATAGCGTTAAAGCCCATCGCAGCGGATTCTTGCGTACACTGGGCAAAGCCCCAATAGGCTTGATCGGCGATACTGCCGTCACAAAGCGTTGCACCGTCCGGAATGTGACCGTAGGTCAAGTTCGTCAGGTGGTGTTCAATATATTCAGCGGAACTTGCGTAGCCGCCCTCGTTAGTCGCCATAAAGCCTAAGCCCCTTAATTCGTATTCAATGCCCTATCAGGACGTTTTTTTAACTAAAACTGGTAACTTGTTTGCCACTAACAGAGGTAGCAGGAGCGCACCTAGGGTATGACTAATAAATAGACTCGAATACAGAAGCCCAGGGTTTAGGTCAGGCCAGCGTATGACGCAGGCCAAACTGAAACCGATGATAATAGCCCACTTTCCCACCATGGCCGTCTTAGTCGCTGCGACCACCTGGCCAATGTGCGAACTGCCAAAGTAGCGCAGCGCCCGGTAATTATAATAACACTGACCGACGACACTGATACTGCCACCCAACACAACCGCGACACTCAGCAACGGTGCCCATAGGGCCAGCACAAGGCCGCTTAGCATCACAAATATCATCTGCACAACCGCAATGCGGGCTGTAGCGGGCGGTGCCAGCTTGGCGGCGACGCGTGGTTTGAAGTAGGGCATTTTTCCTATTTTTTTATTCTGACCCTGTTCAGGGATCTTAAAATCGGTGGAGAGTATATGGGGTTAATGGCACGGCTTCAACAAAAGCGACTAACCTAATACCAAGTATCGTTAAATGATATGGGTCAGCTGACCGATTGGGCCAGCAAACTAACACCACTATAACCGACCCGCGCGATCATTTGACGTGGGCGAGAATGCCATCCAACTCGTCAAGACTGGTGTATTTGATCGTCAGCGAGCCCTTTCCAGCCGCTCCATGCTTGATCTGCACCGCAGCACCGAGGCGCTTAGCTAGGCTTTCCTCCAGACGCTGAATATTGACGTCTTGGCGGATACCGTTGCTCGGTAATTTAACCTTGTTAGGCTGATTCAGCGCCCGGACCAGCTGTTCGGTATGGCGCACGGTCAAGCCTTTTTCGACTACTTGGCGCGCAGCATCGATCTGGGCGGGACCCGACAGCCCGAGCAGTGCTCGAGCATGCCCCATTTCGAGATCGCCGCGTTCGAGCATCCGTTTAAGCTCAGCCTCAAGACTAATTAAACGCAATAAGTTGGTTACCGTTACCCGTGACTTGCCAATGGCTGAAGCCACTTCGGCCTGGGTCAGTTCGAATTCTTTTTGCAGCCGCTGCAACGCAAAGGCTTCTTCAATCGGATTGAGATTCTCGCGCTGGATGTTTTCAATTAACGCCATCGCAATGGCGTCTTCATCGGCAACATCACGAACCACGGCCGGAATAGTATCTAGACCGACTAACTGAGCGGCCCGCCAGCGGCGCTCACCGGCGATAAGCTCGAACGATTCTGGCCCCAGGGGCCGCACTACGACGGGCTGCATTATCCCCTGAGCCCGAATTGAATTGGCCAACTCCTCCAGACCCTCGTCCGCGATATCGCGCCGGGGCTGATAAATGCCCCGTTGCAGCCATTCGATCGGTAAATGGCGCAAGGAACCCTCTTCAACTCGATCGAGTGGCTTGTCGGCCAGCTCCTGAACTTCGGTGTGCGTGGTAATCAGGGAGCCAAAGTTTCGCCCCAAGCCTTTTTTCTTCATCGACATCTGAATCAACCCGTCACTTTGTGAATATCATGGAGTAAGGTAATGTCGGCCTTGTCGCCTTCATTACGGCGAATAAATTCACCCGCCAAAGCCAGATAGGCCAGGGCACCGCGCGATTGTTTATCGTATTGCAAGGCCGGCATACCGTAGCTCGGAGCCTCCGCCAAACGGACATTGCGCGGTATCACGGCGCTGTAGAGCTTGTCGCCAAAGTATTCTTTGAGCTGTTCAGAGACGTCATTGGTCAAGGTATTGCGCGGGTCGTACATGGTGCGCACCAGCCCGCCGATCTCCAGCCCAGGGTTGACGACCTTTTGAATCTGACTAATGGTCTCCAGCAGATCGGCCAAGCCTTCTAAAGCATAGTATTCACATTGCATTGGAATAAGGGTTTTGTGGGCTGCCGTGAGCGCGTTTACGGTGAGCATATTGAGCGATGGCGGGCAGTCGATAAAGATATAGTCGTAATTCTCTTGCACCTCGGCGAGGGCATGCTGCAAACGATGTTCTTTCAACTTGATGCCGAGCAGCTCACTTTCGGCCGAGGTTAGATTGCCATTAGCCGGTAGCAGGTCATAGCCGGCCGATTCGCTTTTAACGATGGCGGCGCTGCATAGACAAGCACCGGTTAACACATCGTAGGCGGAAAGTTCCAGGGCGCTCTTGTCCACGCCGCTGCCCATGGTGGCATTACCTTGGGGATCGAGATCGATCACCAGCACTTTTCGCTTCATCGCAACCAAGGAAGCAGGCAAGTTGATCGCCGTGGTGGTCTTACCCACGCCACCTTTTTGATTGGTAATAGCAAATATTTGACTCAAGGTTTAATCCTTAAAGGGTGTCTGTATCCCCAATTCCACCAGATGACGCTCGCCATCGGTACCTGGAACCGTAAGGGGCGAAATAGCCAGCAGTTTGATATCTGGCGGCAATTCGGCCAATTCCGCATCGGGCGAAAGGCCCTTCATGGCTAAAAAACGGCCCTCATCGGCGAGCAGATGTCGCGCGAAGCTTACCATATCAGAAAGGGTTGCGAATGCTCTAGAGGTGATCTGTTCGAATTGACGCTCCGGCTGCCAGCTCTCAAGTCGATGCTGGACCACAGTAACATTGTCGACCCTCAGCATCATCTTGACCTGGCTCAGGAAACGGGTTTTCTTGCCGTTGCTGTCAAGCAGCCAAACGGGTAAATCGGGTCGCACCAGGGCCAGTACCATGCCCGGCAAACCCGCCCCGGTACCAACATCGAGCAGCGCGCCGGAACTAACAAAGGGCAGCATGCTCAGGCTGTCGAGCAAATGTCGGTCTATCATCTCGTCGGCGTTGCGCACCGAGGTCAGATTATAGGCCTTATTCCACTTCACCAGCAGCGCGTGGAACTCGAGCAAACGGGTCACGACGTCCGCCGCCAACGTCAGCCCTAGGGTCGAAATGCCGGCTTCAAGCCGAATACGGTAGGCATCGGTCATGCGCTTTGTCGACTCGCTTTATGTTTTTTAATATGCACCAAGAGCATCGACAGGGCTGCCGGTGTTACGCCCGATATCCGCGAAGCCTGCGCCAATGTTTCCGGCCGATGCGACTTTAATTTCTGCCGAACCTCATTCGATAGGCCGCCAATTAGGTCAATATCGAGGCTATCCGGCAGTTTGGTATCTTCATGGCGGCGCAGGGTATCAATATCGTCCTGTTGACGCTGGATATAGCCCTCATATTTGGCCGCAATTTCCACCTGCTCTTGTTCATCGCCGGCCAAAACGGCACTCGGCGGACACACCTGCGCCAAGTCCTGGTAGTTCAACTCGGGCCGTTTCAGCAGATCAGCCAGACTGTACTCGCGCGCCAGAGGTGATTTCAGCTTGCCCGCCAAGGCGGTCGCTGCGTCGGATGACGACTGGACATAGGTAGTGCGCATGCGCTCTTGCTCAACGGCAATGGCCTCCTGCTTGCGATTAAAGGCGGCCCATCGGGTTTCGCCGACCAGCCCAAGGTCGTGACCGATGGCGGTCAAGCGAGCGTCGGCATTGTCTTCGCGCAACAGCAGGCGATATTCAGCACGGCTGGTAAACATGCGGTACGGCTCAAGGGTGCCCATGGTGATCAGGTCGTCGACCAACACCCCTATATAAGCTTCATCGCGCCGAGGCGACCAGATCGCCTCGCCCTGTGCGGTGCGCGCCGCGTTAATACCGGCCAACAACCCTTGGGCGGCAGCCTCTTCATAACCGGTGGTGCCGTTGATCTGCCCGGCAAAGAACAGGCCCTCGATAAACTTCGACTCAAGCGAGTGCTTCAGGTCTTGCGGGTTAAAGTAGTCGTACTCGATGGCGTAACCGGGTCGCGTTATATGCGCATTTTCAAAACCCTTCATGGAACGGATAAAGGCGACCTGAACATCGAACGGCAGGCTGGTCGAGATGCCATTTGGGTAGAGTTCATAGGTACTGAGACCTTCGGGTTCGACAAAGATTTGGTGGCTGGTCTTATCGGCAAAGCGCACCACCTTGTCTTCAATCGATGGGCAATAGCGCGGCCCGGTGCCTTCAATCTCGCCGGCGTACATCGGTGATTGGTGCAAGTTGTTGCGAATAATGTCGTGCGTTTGCTCATTGGTATGGCCGATATGACAGCTGACTTGGCGCGGGTGGTCGCTGACCGAGCCCATAAAGGACATTACCGGCAAGGGCGTATCACCCGGCTGCTCAGCCAAGACGCTGAAATCGACCGAACGTGAGTCGATGCGCGCTGGGGTGCCGGTTTTCAGGCGTCCGACTCGCAGTGGTAACTCGCGCAAGCGCGCCGCCAACGACAGGCTGGGGGCATCGCCCATGCGGCCACCGGCGTAGTTGTCCATGCCGACGTGAATCTTGCCGCCCAGGAAGGTACCGGCGGTGAGCACCACGGTCTTGGCGCGAATACGAATCCCCGTTTGCGTAACAGCGCCGACGATGCGGTCGCCTTCGAGCATCAGATCGTCGACCGCCTGGGCAAATATTTCCAGATTCGGCTGATTTTCGACGATCTCGCGGATAGCCGCGCGATACAACTGGCGATCGGCCTGGGCACGAGTGGCGCGCACAGCTGGACCCTTGCGACCATTGAGTATGCGAAACTGGATGCCGGCACGGTCGGTGGCCATCGCCATCGCGCCGCCCAAGGCGTCAATTTCCTTAACCAGATGGCTCTTGCCGATGCCGCCAATGGCTGGATTGCAGGACATCACCCCGATGGTGTCGATGTTATGCGTCAGTAATAGGGTTTGACTGCCCATGCGAGCTGCCGCTAACGCTGCTTCAGTGCCGGCATGGCCGCCACCTATTACGATCACATCATATTGCTTAGGAAAATCCACACACACCTCAGTCGTCTTGCCATAATTGGCCGATTTTTAACCAAAATCGATTAAAAAGGGTGCGAGATTATACGTTGAACCGTATCAATACACAGCTCATTTTCGCCTTTGCTGCAAAAACGGCCTTAAAAGTGCGCTTGGGTTGGCGTTACGGCACCCCCACAGCAGGCAACAAGGCCCGTTTGCAATCATGAAATTATCCGATTAGAGGGCCATTGGTATATACTCGCAAAATTGAATCGAATATTAGGTGGGTGCAAGATGACTTTTAAATGGTTGGGGCTGGTGTCTCTATTTTTGTCCGGCACCTTGATGGCGGCTGGTAATGTCTTACTGGTAACCGATTTGTCCGATGAGAACCTTGGGTCTCGACCCGATCTGCGGATGCTTGCGACCAGCGCGATCAATCGACTGCAGGACTATGAGGTGGCTAGCGCTAAAACGTCCGTACGCCCCGATAGCGAAGCGGCCATTGAAGCGATGCTCGATGCCGCAAGTCGCGCCAAACTCGAGAACCTCGCCGTGGTCTCCCTATACACACCCAAACGGCGCCGAGCAACCGTCACAGTCTCACTCTATAATGTCGGCACCGGTGACCTGACCATACAGCGCGCGCTCGAGTTTCGTTATAAAG
>JBLHFL010000008.1:0-23463 GCA_047618105.1 Granulosicoccus sp. | reverse complement strand
GGAGCCGCTGGTGTCATGCCAGCCGCAGGAAGCTTTACCGCTGCTGGTGCAGGTGTGTTAGCTGTGGAATTAGACAGTGCTGATAACGATGCATCGGCGGCTGTGAATGGCGCTATTATCTATATGGTGCGCGCTGTTGACGGAAGCTGGACCTGCGATATTGATGGCACGACGCCGGATACCGCAACCACATGGAAGGCTACCTTTATCCCTGCTGGTTGCGACTAATAGCTTATCGCCTTGTGCTAAATGAAGAGCGCTTATGCGCTCTTTTTAGATTAAAAAAATAAGGATTTAAAGGCTCGAAGGGACTGTGACTCATCAACTTAAAGCATTAAGTGAGCACGCAATGAAAAAACAAACCGGGTTTACACTCATCGAGTTAATGATTGTGGTGGCCATTGTTGGAATTCTTGTGACTACCGCATTCCCCTTCTATCAGAGCTATATCGCACGTTCACAACTAACAAAGACCGTGGCAGAGTTGGCGGCATACCGAACCGCGACTGATGACAATATGATGCGAGGACATTACGAGTTTAATGCAGCAGATTTGGGATATGTTCGTTCTAATTTGACAACAGTCTTAGTCATTTCCAATACCGGCAGTGCAGCCGGCGTTATGCCCATTGGGGCCAATTTCAACCTAAGTGGTAGTGGCTCTATTATTGTCCAGATGGATTCTGCAACTCAAGACGCATCAGCGAGTGTAACTGGAACAATTATTAACTTTAATAGATCCGAGAATGGAACCTGGCAATGCGATATTGACGAAAGCCTCCCCGTCGCAGCCGGCACCTGGCAAGCATCCTATATGCCTCCCGGTTGTGACTAACCCACCAACCGCAAACTCAAATCCAACGACGCCACATCCTTAGTCAACTTCCCCACCGAGACATAGTCCGGTAGCACGCCCGTCAGTTCGGCGATGCGCTCTAAATCCATATTGCCAGACGCCTCTAACTTGATCCGACCTTGGGTGAGTTTTACCGCCTCGGCGGTCTGCTGCACATTGAAGTTATCCAACATGATAACGTCTACCGGCAAGTCCAATGCCTCCAGCAACTGCTCCAGCGATTCCACCTCAACTTCAATTTTTTTGTCCGGCGCTATTTCTTGCGCGCGTTTCACGGCGTTGGCGATGCCGCCACAGCCGGCAATATGGTTTTCCTTGATCAAAAACATATCATACAAACCCAGGCGATGATTTTGGCAGCCGCCGACGGCGGTGGCGTATTTCTGCGCTAAGCGTAAACCGGGCAGGGTCTTGCGAGTGTCGAGGATCACTAACGCCTTGCCGGCGACGGCCAGGGCATAGCGCCGGGCCAGGGTAGCGGTGCCGCTCAGCGTTTGGAGGAAATTTAAGGCGCTGCGCTCGGCGGTTAGTATTGCGCGGGTATTACCGCGTAGCTCAACCAGGATGTCGTTCGCGAGTAGGGTATCGCCGTCCTGCTTTAGCCAATTTAGCGTGACGGTTGGATCAATTTGCCGAAAGACTTCCTCAAACCACTCGCGGCCGCACAACACGCCGGGCTCCCGGGTGATTACCTGGGCTTGAGAGGTCTGTTGCGCAGGAATCAGCTGGGCGGTGATGTCGCCGCTGCCAAGATCTTCTTCGAGCGCGAAGCGGATCGATCGCACCAGGTGGTCGCGTAGGGTCTTGGCATAGGGCAGGTCGGCAATAAACATGGGTAATCAACTCGGTCAAACAGGTTAGGGAGGCGGCCTGGTTAGGCGCGGCCGTCAGCGCGCTTAGTTTACCTCGAGCCTTAGCCAGATGCGACTGGCCCAGCGACAAATGTTCGCCTGGATGAAAATTGCGCACTATGACTTTCAGCTCTGGTAAAGTGGTAGGCTGTTTCATTACTGTATAGCTCTTCATCATTAGGAAAACGTTATGGATTTTCTATCGGTCATTCTCGCGTATCTGGTCTCGATCAGCCTATCGGGTCATGGCGAACCGGCCACAGCCTGGGTATTACGCTGGCGGGCCCACCTCGTTGGGCGCGAATTAGGTGCTAAATTGACAATGGTAATCTATGCCCTGTTACCAGCACTGCTGGTCGCCTGTCTGCTCTGGTGGGTCGATAATTTTATTTTCAACCTGGTTCTGTCGGTAACCCTGCTGCTATTGGCCTTCCAGTCCGGTGATCAGCCCGAAAATCTCGCCCAGTACCAGCAGCTCACCGCTCAGGGTGAACGGCAGGGGGCCTGGCAGCTGGCAGTTGATGAGCTGGGCCTAGTCGGTGAAATCTATGAGCCAGACGACGAACTGTTGGACGAGGGGGTTCAGGCCGGCATGAGCTACCTTTACCTGGAGCGCTTTTTTGTTTCGGTATTCTGGTTTATGGCCTTTGGCGCTCCTGGGGTGTTATTAGTCTGGTTGATGAGTACTGCTCTGCGCGGTGAGCAAGCCGACGCCTTCTTTCAACGCGTTAAGCAGGCGCTCTATTGGATTCCGGTGCGCCTGATGGCCTTAACACTGGGCCTAATGGGCAATTTTAGCCAGTGTTTCCAAGTTTGGCTGGAGCAGGCTCGTGATTTCGACCGCGACGATCGGGTCCTGTTGTTGACCTGTTTGAAGTCTGCCCTGGGCTCCGTGGCACCCGATGAGATGCTGGGCGAAACGTTGTCACTGATTAAACGCGCCCAAATGGCCTGGTTGATAAGCTTGGCGGTGCTGTTGATTTTCGGTTTCTAGTCGAGAATTGGGTTGCCGTTTGTCTTATAGCTAAAAGTTATCGAGCTTATAGCTGGCTTGTGCTTGATTCTGGCGTGGAACACGCCATGCTATGGCTTATTATCTGATTTAGTTTTTATGACCTTAGAGGGCACTTCGAACCATGAGCGTAAAACATCACTCCCTTATTATCTTGGGATCCGGCCCGGCCGGCTATACGGCGGCCATCTACGCGGCCCGCGCGAACTTATCACCGGTTGTCATCACAGGTATGGAAATGGGCGGTCAGTTGACCACCACCACCGAGGTTGAGAACTGGCCAGGCGGACATGCCGAATTGCAGGGTCCGGAACTGATGGAACAGATGAAGGAGCATGCGGAGCGTTTCGACACCAACATTATTTTCGATCATATCCATACCACCGACCTGAGCAAGCGACCCTTTACATTGATCGGCGATCAGGGCACCTACAGCTGCGATGCCCTGATTATTTCGACCGGCGCCAGCGCCCAATATCTCGGCTTGGAGAGTGAAGAGGCCTTTAAAGGCAAGGGCGTTTCAGCCTGTGCCACCTGCGATGGCTTCTTCTATCGCAATAAGGAAGTCTGCGTCGTCGGTGGCGGCAACACTGCGGTCGAAGAAGCGCTCTACTTGGCCAATATTGCCAGCAAGGTTCATGTGGTGCACCGCCGGGATAGCTTCCGATCGGAAAAAATCTTATCCGATCGTCTGATGGCCAAGGTCGCCGAAGGCAAGGTCGAGTTGCATCTGCACAATACACTCGATGAAGTGCTCGGCGACGAGATGGGCGTGACCGGAATTCGACTGAAAAGCACCCAGGACGGCAGCACCAAAGAGGTTGCCGTTCACGGTTGTTTTATCGCCATCGGTCACACGCCCAACACTGGGATCTTTGCCGGTCAATTAGAGATGAGTGGCGGCTATATCAAGGTGCAATCGGGCCTCGAAGGCAATGCCACCGCAACCAGTGTCGAAGGGGTGTTTGCAGCCGGAGACGTCATGGATCATCACTATCGGCAAGCCATTACTTCATCCGGAACCGGCTGCATGGCCGCGCTCGATGCTGAGAAATTTCTCGATAGCTAAGTTTGAACGGCGTCGCCTAAGCGGGCGGGTTAAACTAAAAAGGGCGGCCCAGGGCTGCCCTTTTTTATGCTCAACACTCACGCCAACGCCAATTGACCCGCAGCGGTCCCCCTTAACGGGGTAAGTTGACATTCACTTCTAGGATCGAGCAGTTGCCATTGTCATTGAGATCGATCTGCAATTGATCGTGCTCAATATCGACATATTTACGGATTACCGCCAATATATCGTTCTGCAGGGCCGGCAAATAGTCCGGGGCGTTGCGAGCCCGTCGTTCATGGGCCACAATTACCTTGAGCCGCTCTTTGGCTATATTGGCCGATTGAGGCGCCTTGTCGCGTGAAAATATATCAAAAAACGCCATATCAACCTCCAAAAACGCGTTGCAGAAGGCCTTTTTTCTGGACCTCCAGGAAACGATGGGGTCGCTCTTCACCCAGCAGGCGCGCCACCGTATCTTTATAGGCCTGGCCGGCATCGCTTTTCTCATCGAGAATAACCGGCGTACCATTATTTGAGGCGTTCAACACCGCCTGACTTTCAGGAATAATGCCAATCAACGGGACCGCTAGAATATCTTCTATGTCCTCGATGCTGAGCATTTCGCCGCGTGCGGCTCGGGCCGGATCGAAGCGGCTGATCAAGAGGTGTTCCTTGACCGGCGGTTGATCGTTTTCGGCCCGGAAGCTTTTGCTCTGTAAAATCCCTAAGATACGGTCGCTATCGCGGACCGACGACACTTCAGGGTTGGTCACCACTATGGCCTCGTCGGCGTAATAGAGCGCCATTAGGGCGCCGTGTTCAATGCCCGCAGGTGAATCGCAGATGATGTACTCAAAGGTTTCACTGAGTTTATCGAGGATGATCTTAACGCCTTCTTTGGTCAGCGCATCCTTGTCGCGAGTTTGCGAGGCCGGCAAAATAAACAGATTCTCACTGCGTTTGTCCTTGATCAATGCCTGGTTTAACAGGGCGTCGCCCTGGATGACATTGACGAAATCGAACACCACTCGGCGCTCGCAATTCATAATGATATCGAGATTACGCAGACCAATGTCAAAATCGATCACCACGGTTTTGCGTCCGGCCAGTGCCAGACCCATACTGATGGCAGCACTTGTGGTGGTTTTGCCTACGCCGCCTTTGCCAGACGTAACAACGATAATAGTCGCCAAGGGTCATTCCTTCTTAGGGATAAAGTTAAAGGGCGTAGATTAACGGAAGCTGAATGCTGGATCAATTAACCACTATAAATAGTCGATCAAAATATTGTTATCGACCAGATGACAGCGGGCTGGGCCGTTGCCGTCAGGAAAGTTTTCCTGAACCAGATAAGTGCCAGCAATGGCGATTAGCTCCGCCTGCATCTTCTGACAAACTACCTCACTCTGCTCCCGTCCTTGCGCACCGGCAATCGCTCGGCCGCGCAAAGTGCCATAAATATGAATATTGCCGTCGGCGACAACCTCTGCCCCGGCGCTGACTTGGTTCATGATCAGCAGGTTGGCATCGCGCGCATAAACTTGCTGGCCAGAACGAATGGGCGTACTGATCACCTGGGTCTTGCGGATGCTTTCGGCCTGTTCAATGGGCGCGCCACTGGTTTTCGGATTTACTCCCGAGCGCGGCTCTACCCAAGCCATATTCATGCTGAACGCCAATGCTTGATGGCGCTCGCGGTCGCCCGTGAGGGCAAAGGGAATTAGTTTTTCACTGCGGCAGCCGACAATGATGGCCTTTAATTGGGCCGGGTCGACTTCACCCTCTAGAGCGCTGAGGTCCAATACAGTCGGTGCATAGAGAAACAGAGCCGGTGCCCTGCGCAACGTATCTACCAGCAGACTTTGGAAATCTGCCACCACCAAGCTGGTGACGGGTATTTGGTGACTGGTGACCCGGCGGCTGCGTAATTTAAAGGGTGTTTTGATGGGCGAGTTCATTTATGTCCGTCTATAAAGTCTTGCAAGGCACGTTCGCGAGAGTTTTTACGTTCCAGTGAGTCGTGGATGGTCGGTGTCGATGCGCGACTTTCACAATCGGTCAGTGGGCAGCGCTCGCAGGTCTCATTGACGTCTGAATTGGGCACGCTGGCGTCGTTCCAAAAGGCCGCCTTGTTTTTAAATTGATCATTGATCAAAAATCCCAGCGTCATGCCGGTGTTGGTGTTTTCGCCCAAGGACTTGCTGCGCACGACCGCTATGTTAAAGAAGGTCTTGTCCTGACCGACAAAGGTGCTGCGTTGGGCCGACACCTGCACCAGCTCTTGTGCGGGTTGCTGGTCAGCGAGGTTTTTCAGTCCAGCCGTGGCGGCCCAGCGGCGACAGTGATGTTCGCCCGGACCAATGCTACGCGGTGTGAACACATTGGTCAGGTTGAGTTCCTTGGTGATCCGGAAGTCATTGTTATCGAGCTGATGATTGAGCCGCATATAGTGCATCTTGGACAGGCCAAAGTGGGTTGGCATCAGTTGAGACATGCGGTACAGAAACATCTCGGGAGTCGCATCGTACTGGTTCATGAGTTTCGATAGCGCATCGCCCTGAAAGGTATCATGGGTTAACCAGTGCGACAGGTCCTTGATGATTTGCTTTTCCGGAATCAGGAGCGCGCCAGCAAAATAAGAGACCTTGAAGTGATTGAAGACCTGTTCAAAGGTTTCGACCTTAATCCAGGAGGAGGTCTCGGCTCGAACCTTTAACTTCAGAATGCGATAACCAATTTCGCGCGCCAAGATGAATTTCTTCTGCTGGGGTAGCAGCTTAGAATTTATCCAAAGTTGTTTTGGGCTGGGGCAAATTGAGCGCAAGGGCTGTAATTCGGGCGAGCCACTGAAGTCATCATAATGAATGGTGCACTGAAATTCGTCGCGCAACATGGCTTCCAGCCAGCTTTGGCTGATGCCGCTGCTTTCGGCAATGCGATTTTGCAGGCGAAAATCGTGTGCTGCGGCCTCGAGCTCCTCAAAGTAGTTCAGGTGCATTTTCTGATAGGAACGTAAGGATGCGAGCAAGAAATGCTCGACGTTCATATCGTAACCGCGACTAATCTCCAACAAGGTCCGGACAAAGGCGCCCGCTTTACTGGGCGAGTCGTTGACGAGATCGAATATATCGGCTAAACCGATACCAAACTGCTTTAGTGGGAAGTCTTTTAATACAGGGGAATTGAGCAGAGCCGAGAGCGGATTTAAATCGTCATCCAGCTGCAGAGAGACCAACTCATCAAAGGTTCTGTTCAATGCATAGGCAATTTGGACGATCTTTTCGGGCTTGGGATACTTTTTGCCCTTTTCAATTTCGCTTAGGTAGGATATCGACAGGCCTGTTTTTTCGGACAGCTGTTTGAGGGAGAACCCGGCTGTTAGCCGAAATTGCTTGATCTTAACCCCAAGTATGAATCTTAAGCTTTCGCTATTTATTTCCATGCAGTTCTCTAGTTCGCCAGTAGCGAAATGGATTTTAGAGACTGTTGGCCCTTAACTCAATGCTATGTTGCGAATAGCGTCTTGGGTTTGCCAGCAGCGGCCTGCCAGATACTGACTCGGCAAGCTCATTAGGTCGAAATGTTTGTTCAAAAGATTTTTTAGCGCGGCCTTGATCCAATGGGGAACTGGCAATTCGGCGACCTTTTGGTACCATTAAATTCCCACTTATATGGGCGCGCCAGCAAGGTAGTCGGCGTTAGATTCCTACAAGGATCAGCAGGTATGGATAAAGTGAACCGTTCACGGCGCATTCATTTCTTAAGGCAATATGTGCCCGAGATCTTAGCACCAGAAGTCGGTATCTATTTCGGTGAACATGTTATTCGGGTCAACAGTCAGCTGTGCCTGGTGGTGAATATCGCCGGCGAAGTGGGCATTCGGGCGCTCCACCCCGGCTTGGCGGCCGAACTCACCGATCTGTGCCATAAGCGGCATTGGGTGGCCCACGGTAGAGTCTACGAACAATGGTTTCTGTTGCCCGATACGGTTGCCCTTAGCGAAGACCGAGTGAGGGCTTGGATCCGCTCATCGGCGGAAGAGGTTCAGCGCTTATCGCTCATCAGCGCCATCCCCAATCGGCAAATGAAATCTTCTGGTGCTTAAATACACCGGTCTGCTGTCGCTATGAAGCCGTCTTCCGGTCTGTGCATTCGATTATCCCTGCCAATGCTTTATAGCGTCCCCATCCTCGCTCTATGTCGGGCCGTGCGGTCAATTAGCTGGCCAATAGCAAGAAACTCAAGTTAAGCAAAAGCAATTCAATTAACAGGGCGCTGGGGGTTCGGTCGGTTACCGGCAGATTCCGAATCCGCCACCAGACTCTAAGCAGACCGTTAAAAAACAGCGCTATAAACAGCGCCAGGCCGCAGGAGGACAGGGTCAATCTGCCGACTGATAATTGGCCCGCCACGGCCAAGACCATAAGCTGGCTGGCGGCGAAATAGATTGGCCAGCGCCGTAAACCGTGTTTTGGGTTATTTATCAGATTGGCCAAGAAGCCGAGTAAAAATACCAGCAGGGTTAGCTCGAAAAATGCCGTAACCTGGTCGGCGACCAAGTAGTGGCCGGCGAACTGACTACTTGTTATCACCAGCGCGCAAAAACTAAAGACGGCCATGAAAGCCAAGCGAAACTGACCGGACAAGACCAGCCAAAGGGCTATAAGGCCGAACTCGAGGAAGACCAGAGGGCTGTTAGTCAGGGTCGTCGCGGCTAACCAGAGTTCGGCACCGTACCAGCTGAGCGAGCAATCCAAAAACAATAGATCCTGTGTTAAGGGGCTAAATCCCCACAACACCATGAATGCCATTGTCGTCACGCTGACTAATAGCAAGGCGGAGATTGGCCAGCGGTCGGCCTGATCGCGGGTCAGCCAACCGAGGCCGTGCAATCGTTCAGGGTGGCTGTGGTGATAGATTGCCAGCGCACCGCCAGTCGCAGCCATAGCCGTCAACGCATAGACGATAAGGGCCCGAGTGCCGAGTGGCTGCAAGACCCATAATTGGGAGAGCTCGCCGGTGTAGTACCCCGGCAATAGGTAGGCAGGCGCCCAAAACAGGGCCGTCACGGCGCTCAACGGGACAAATACTCGGCCGGGCATGCCAAGGGTGCCGGCGACCATCGGGATGACAGGTCGTAACGGGCCGAGAAACCGACCAATGATCACGCTTAGCCAACCCCAGCGATTAAAAAACCATTCGCCGTGCTGAATCCAATTTTTGTGTCGAGCCACCCAGGGCCATTGATAGAGTCGATTTTTCAGCCTGAAGCCGATAAAAAAGCTGATCAGGTCACCGAAGAGCGCCCCGGAGCCGCCGGCGATCAATATGGCCATCGGGCCGATACCAATATGGTTGGCTAGGGCCGATAGAGAAAATAGCAAGACTATGCCTGGCACGAGGATGCCGAGTAGGGCAAATGACTCTAAAAACGCGACCAGCCAGAGTGCCGCGAGCAGCAGGGCAGGGTATTCGGCAATCCAATTCATGGGTGACTCAGTAGGTTGATCGGGGGGAGTTTACCGTTGTTAGCGATCCGATGTCGTGCGGATTTACCCCTTAGGGTACTTAATTGGCCCTGCAATTGAGTTCGCAGGCAATATGGCCATAGAGGTCGACGACAGAGCAAGGTATAATGCGTCTCGTAACCCTAGTCCAGAATAGAATAATGACCTCCACGACATTGATAGATTATATGACCACGCTGGGCCAACAGGCCCGAGCGGCATCCGCGCAGATGGCAAAAAGCGAGACGGCACAAAAAAATCGTGCATTGCTAGCGACCGCTGCGGCGGTGCTAGAGATGCAAGAAAAGCTGTTGGCGGCCAATCAGGCCGACCTAGACGCGGGCCGAGCCAAGGGTTTAAGTGCCGCTCTGCTCGATCGACTGGAACTGACCCCTGCGCGTATTGCCGCCATGGTGGTTGGGCTGGAACAGGTTGCGGCCTTGCCAGATCCGATCGGCAGCATCAGTGAAATGGATTATCGACCCAGTGGCATTCAGATCGGAAAGATGCGCGTGCCCCTCGGTGTTATCGGCATTATCTACGAATCGCGCCCAAATGTGACGATTGAAGCCGCCAGCCTCTGCCTGAAGTCGGGCAATGCCGTTATTTTACGCGGGGGCAGTGAGGCCATTCAGTCTAATGCGGCCTTGGCTTTGTGCATTCAGCAGGGCTTGCGCGCCAGTGGCTTGCCGGAGACCGCCGTGCAGGTAGTCGCGACCACCGATCGCGCCGCGGTACACCAGTTGATCACCATGCCCGAATATGTCGATGTAATCGTGCCACGCGGTGGCAAAGGGCTGATCGCGCGCATTTCAGCTGATGCTCGAGTACCCGTGATTAAGCATTTGGATGGTAACTGTCATGTCTATATTGATGTTGACGCCGATCCCGAAAAGGCTGTGCGTATTGCGATTAACGCCAAAACGCGCCGCTATGGTGTCTGCAACGCTTTGGAGACGCTCTTGCTGGAAACAACCCAGGCCAGGAGTTTGCTGCCCGAGTTAAAGCGACAGTTCGACGCTAAGGGTGTCGAGTTGCGTGGTTGTGAGCAGACGCAGGCAATTATTGATTGCGCGGCGGCGACCGAAGAGGACTGGGCCACCGAATACTTAGCGCCCATTCTTGCCATCAAAGTGGTCGCAAATTTGGACGAGGCGATCGATCATATCAATACGCACGGCAGCCATCACACCGATAGCATCGTGACCGAAAACTACAGTTCTGGCCGGCGGTTCCTGAGGGAAGTTGACTCAGCGTCGGTGATGGTCAATGCCTCTACCGCCTTCGCTGATGGTTTTGAGTACGGCCTAGGTGCCGAAATTGGAATTTCAACCGATAAGATTCACGCCCGCGGGCCGGTCGGTTTGGTCGGCTTGACCTCACAAAAATATATAGTGCTCGGAGACGGTCAGATACGTGAGTCTTAATAGGCCCATACTGGCGGTTTACGGCGGCACCTTTGATCCATTCCATCTGGGCCATGCGGCGGTGTGTAATAGGGTTCTGGCAGAGCCCAATGTCGCCCAACTGCGCCTAATACCCTGTTCGATTCCGGTCTTAAAGGGCGGTGCGACCGCCAACGCCGAACATCGCTTGCAGATGTTGGCGCGATGGCAGCAGGCGAGCTCATTTAGGAACCGGATCGAGGTCGATGGACAAGAAATACAGCGCCTAGGGCCAAGCTTTACGGCCGATACCATCGCCAGCCTGATAGCTCAATGGCCGGCGCATAAGATTGTGTTTGTACTCGGCAGTGATGCCTGGAACAGCCTGCCGTTGTGGCATCGATTTGAACAATTGGCGAGCGAAATTTCATTTTGGGTGTTTAGTCGCTCCGGGACCGACCCGATCGAATATCACCAGGCCTTAACCGCCTGTAGCACCCAGCAAGACTTTTTTAATGCACAAGCCGGGCACTTTTGGATAGAACAGGGTGTGCAAATACCCCTGTCTTCAAGTGAACTGCGGCAAACAGACGATTTTGAAAATTGGCCAGTACCGTTGGTCGTTCAAAATTATATTACCGAACATAACCTGTACCGAAAATCGGCAGGGT
The DNA here is from genome assembly GCA_047618105.1 of Granulosicoccus sp. Classification (GTDB taxonomy): domain Bacteria; phylum Pseudomonadota; class Gammaproteobacteria; order Pseudomonadales; family Natronospirillaceae; genus Reinekea. The sequence goes on along the minus strand of JBLHFL010000008.1, from coordinate 12,130 downwards.
TGGATAAAAGTGAACGCATAAATGACCGATAAAAGTTTAAAAGAAAAAAACGCCCACGGTGCCAAGTTGACCGAAGCGGTTATCGAAGCCCTTGAAAACATTAAGGCGACCGATATTCAGGTTTTGGACGTGCGTGCCCAAACGCAGCTGATGGATACCCTGGTTATCGCATCCGGCACCTCTACCCGCCATATTGCCGCGGTGGTGAACAGCGTCGCGGAAGACCTTAAAGGCATAGGCTTTATTGCCAATCACCAGGAAGGCGAAAGCGGTTCTGACTGGGTCTTGTTGGATTTTACCGATCTGGTCTTGCACGTAATGCTGCCAGACGCGCGCGCACTTTATGATCTGGAACGACTCTGGTCTGGTCTGACGCCCGCCTCAGAGTAGGGTTGCGGTCATGAAGATCAGAGTCTTGGCCGTGGGTCCGAAAATGCCGGTATGGGTAAACGATGGGGCTGGTGATTATCTAAAGCGCTTACCTCGGGAATTACCGGTAGAATTCGTGACCTTGTCACTGGGCAATAGAGGCAAAAATCAGCCTGCTGAGAAGGCCATCGCCCAGGAAGGCGACTCGATGTTGGCGGCGATTCGCGATTCCGATCATGTAGTCGCGCTTGATTTACACGGTCAGGCCTGGTCAACGGAACAGTTATCGGGTCAACTACAGCATTGGCGTGAGCAAGCCAAGGATCTCGTTATTCTGATCGGCGGACCGGATGGGCTCGACCCTCGTGCCTTGGCGCGGGCTGACCAACGCTGGTCTTTGTCGAACCTGACCCTGCCACACCCACTGGTTCGAGTCCTGCTCGCGGAGCAAGTGTATCGCGCTTGGAGTATCAGTCAGAATCACCCATACCATAAGTAGCGGCTATATAAATAACTATGTTTAGCAAATCATTAGACACCAAAGAATACGAACGCCGCCTCTTTAGTCGGCGCATGACTGTGGCCTTTGTGTTAGTCGCCCTGATGTTGATTATTCTAGTGTGCCGATTGTTTTTCTTGCAAATTGTCCAGTATGAACAGCATAGCCTGTTGTCCGATCAAAACCGACTTGAAGTCTTGGCGATCCCTCCGACTCGAGGTCTGATATACGACCGGAATGGTGAATTGCTGGCCGGTAATTTGCCCAGTCATACCCTGAGTATCGTTGCTGAACGTACCGACGACGTCGACGCGCTCGTGCTGGCGATCGGAGCATTGATTGAGCTATCCGATGAGCAAGTCAGTCGGTTTGAAAAACTCCTGAGTCAGTATCGCCGACCCTATGAACCCATACCGCTGAAAATTAAACTCAGTGATGATGAAATCGCCATATTGGCGGCGAATCGGTTTTTCCTTGACGGCTCCTTGGTCGAGGCCGAGCTGATACGCCAATATCCCTATGGCGAGGCCTTTGCGCATGTCTTGGGCTATGTCGGCCGGATTAACGAGCGGGAAATGGTTAATCTCGATACCAGTGCCTATGCGGGTATCCGCTACATCGGTAAGCAGGGCGTGGAATCGCAGTATGAGCAGGAGTTGCTTGGTACGGGTGGCTATCAGCGTGTTGAAACCAACGCTCGCGGACGTATTCTTAAAGTACTGGAAAAGAAAATGCCGATCCCCGGTGCTAATATTCATTTGCAGTTGGATCGCGCCTTACAGCAAAAAGCTTTCGATCTTTTGGCGGGAAAGCGTGGTGCCGTGGTCGCAATCGAACCGAAAACAGGTGGCATCCTAGCATTGGTGAGTCAGCCGAGTTTCGATCCAAACCTCTATGTTACCGGCTTCCCATCGGTCCTTTACAATGAATTACGGGACTCGCCGGCTAAACCCTTTTTGAATCGCGCAACCCGCGGCCAGTATCCTGCAGCCTCGACGATAAAGCCCTTTATTGGCCTGGCCGGTGTCGACGGGGGCCATACCACTTGGTCCTATACTATCAACGACAACGGTTGGTTTCAGTTACCCAATGATGATCGCATCTACCGCGATTGGAAAAGAGGCGGTCACGGCATTGTAAATCTGACCGATGCCATTGAAGAGTCTATTGATACCTATTTTTATGAACTGGCCTATAAGATGAAGTTAGAGCCGATTCACAATATGCTCAACGAGTTCGGTTTTGGTAATACCACTTCCTGGGATATTTATAATCCGGCCTCTGGCATTAATCCATCACGGGAATGGAAAAGAGATCGGCATGGATTTTCTTGGTATGCCGGGGATACGGTCAACCTGGGTATTGGCCAGGGCTATATGCTCTCCACCCCAACCCAGCTGGCGATTGCGACTGGCGTGTTCGCCAACAACGGTCATTGGACGACACCGCGCCTAATGCTATACAGCAATATGGCCTCTTTGCTTGATATTCCAGAGCAGGCCCAACCGGATGTGCAGCTAAACGACACCAATAACTGGGCCAAAATGCAGTATGCCATGGCGGAAGTGCTCTACGGCACAAAAGGCACCGCCCGGGGCGTTGCGATTGGCGCAGCCTATCGGTTTGCTGGCAAGAGTGGCACCGCGCAGGTGGCGGAAATAAAACGCGATGAAAACGGCGACGCCCTCGGCGATGTCCCGGATCACCTCAAGGATCACGCCCTGTTTATCAGTTACGCACCTTTCGAAGACCCTCAGATTGCCTTGGCTGTCGTGGTCGAACATGGCGGTGGCGGCAGTTCCGTGGCGGCGCCGATAGCTCGTGCGTTGCAAGATGAATACCTTCTGCGGGAGAAGCCCATTGCTCAGTGATTACAGTCGGCATGCATCGGACAGTAGCTTTATCAAACGCCTGGGTTTTTGGCACAAAATTCATATCGATATCTATTTGCTGGTCGCTCTGGTGGCATTGGCTGTTGCTGGCTTGGTTGTTCTGTTTAGTGCCAGCGGTGGGGATTGGTCGTCCGTCTATCGGCAAGGGCTGCGTTTGCTCATCGGTTTTGTCGCGATGGCCATTGTGGCACAGGTGGATCCGCGGTTTTTCCAACAATGGAGCGGCAGCGTTTATCTGATCGGGCTGCTCTTGTTGGTTGCTGTGTTAGTGTTAGGCGCCGGTGCTAAAGGCGCCCAGCGTTGGCTGGTGATTCCAGGCGTGTTCCGCTTTCAGCCTGCGGAAATCATGAAAATCGTTTTACCTATCGTGATGGCCTGGTACCTATCCCGACAGGCCTTGCCGCCGCGATTGTTAAATATAGCCATCGCGTTGGTGCTGCTTTTTATTCCAGTGATTTTGATTTTAGAACAGCCCGACTTGGGAACCTCAATTTTAATCGCGGCCTCAGGTATTTTTGTCATATTTTTAGCCGGCCTATCCTGGAAGTTAATCACCACCGCGGTGGTGGTTGCGATCGGATCTTTGCCGGCAATGTGGTTGTTTGTACTGCGCGAATATCAACAGCAGCGGGTGCTGACGTTCATTAACCCGGAATCGGATCCACTCGGAGCCGGCTGGAATATTATCCAAAGCAAAACCGCGATCGGCTCCGGTGGGCTGACTGGTAAGGGTTATATGTTGGGTACCCAATCCCAACTCGATTTCTTGCCCGAAAGCCATACCGATTTTATTATCGCTGTTTTGAGCGAGGAGTTTGGCTTTATCGGGGTTATGCTTTTATTGTCCATTTATGTCATGATTATCGCTCGGGGTCTGATTATTTCGCTTCAGGCGCGAGACAATTTCTGTCGTCTCTTGGCGGGGTCTTTGACCCTAACGTTTTTTATTTATGTCTTTGTAAATATCGGTATGGTCAGTGGGTTATTACCTGTGGTTGGCGTACCCTTACCTCTGGTTAGTTATGGTGGTACATCTATTGTCACTTTGTTGGCCAGTTTTGGCATACTCATGTCCATTAGTACCCATCGCAGAGTCTAAGCGGTAATGGTCTTATTCTTGGTATCAAGGTTGTAGTTATGCGATTTGCCTGGTCTGTTTTTTTGTTTGTATCTTGTTCCTTGTCGGCGCAAGACTTTACCGAATTTCCGCGTACTCAGGCGGTAATTGAAATACTCGTAAACGAACAGGGTTTTGACCGCGCTCTTGTCCAGAGCTGGATGACCAGCGGTAGTTATCGCGAGGCCCCAGTCCGAAATCTGGCCGCGCCGGCCGAAACCACCAAAAACTATGCCGAATACAAGCCCATGTTTCTCGGCAAAGAGACGATTCGAAAGGGCAGAATATTCGCTACCGAATACAGTGAATTGCTGGCCAATGCCGAGGCCGAGTATGGCGTCCCGGTGAGTATTATTGTTGCCATTATCGGTATTGAAAGTCGCTACGGACAATCGACCGGTCGACACGGCACCTTTAATTCGCTCGGCAGTTTGGCGGTGACCGAGGGTCGCCGGGCAGATTACTTTCAACGCGAATGGATACGTTTTCTCGTTATCGCCCGGCAACAGGGACTCGATCCGCTAAAAATGAAAGGCTCCTATGCCGGCGCCACCGGTTACCCCCAATTTATGCCCTCCAGTTATGAGGCCTATGCGGTCGACCATGATAAAGATGGCGATATCGATATTTGGAACGACCCCTATGACGCCATTGGCTCAGTGGCCAATTATCTCAACGAAAATGGTTGGCGCACCGGGGCCACCATCGTCTCCAGCGCCACCGTTTCGGACCCCGATTCGGCGGTTAAGGTCAACTCCTTTGACCGCAGTCGCACCTTGGCGGACGTCGAGAAATTGGGTTGGTACAGCGCCATTCGGGAACCGGGCGAGTCGCAGGTTTTTCCGATTCGACTCGACGCCGAAGAGGGCACCCAATACTGGCTCGGCTATCGAAATTTTTGGGTTATTTCACGTTATAATCACGCCATAGCCTATAGTATGGCCGTTTTTCAACTCGCTGAAGCGTTAGAGCTGAAGTAATAAGGGTCTATTATGTGCAATTTCATGCCCACCCAGTATCATTTAAGAACACTGCTGGTCAGTGGTATTCTGGTGTTGGTCAGCGCTTGTTCAAGCAATTATATCGCCCAGAGTCAGTCCAGTGGTGCAGCGACTCAGCCCAGTGCGACTAGTGCGCAGCCTCAGGCAGCTGTTCAGGCGAGTCAATCGCGCTACAGTATTGCCCAGGACAAGGCCCCCGTGGTCGCGCTCGCCGAGCACCAAATAATGGAAACCCCCGCCCGGATGGAGCCGCTCTCCTTACAGGGTAATAAAAGCCCATACACGGTCAACAATAAGCGCTATAAAATTCTCGCCAGCGCCGAGAACTATCGAGAGGAGGGCTTAGCCTCGTGGTACGGAGCCAAATTCCACGGCCACGCGACTTCGAATGGCGAAAGCTTTGATATGAATAAGATCAGTGCTGCCCATAAGAGCCTACCCTTGCCCAGTTGGGTGCGCGTGACGAATTTGGACAATGGCAGGTCGATCGACGTGCGCATTAATGACCGCGGTCCGTTCCATGGTGGGCGCATTATCGATATGTCCTATGCCGGCGCAGTGAAGCTGGGCTTTCAGGATAAGGGCACGGCTCGGGTCCGGGTCGAAGCTATTGCCGGGTCCGTCTTAGACAGCGCGTCCTATTTTGTTCAGGTCGGTGCCTTTAATGAAAAAGTGGGGGCAAATGCTATGCGAGATAAGTTATCCGGCGAGTTGTCCGATCCAGTCGGTGTATTTCGTGACAATTTTTATCGCGTGCGCATCGGGCCGGTTACCTATAGTCGCGCCAGTGCCCTTCAGCAGCAATACGCCAATGGCGAAATGGGCAAGCCGGTAATCGTTGCCAAGCCATAGTCTGTGTCAGACAGAAAAGGTTGAGGGGGTGTAAATAACACCCCGACTGCTACAATGAATGTCTTTTTGGGGTCTGCTGTTGACCATTCAGCCGACCATCTTGTGTCAATGTGTATCAAATTTTGGAAACCAGTGTGAACTTTAAGCGAAACATCACAACCTTCGGCCTGGTGGCCGCAAGTGTCCTAGGCTCATGGCTTCAGGCGGAACCCCTTATCCCTGCGCCGCCGCAATTGGCAGCAACTGCCTATCTGTTGATCGATGCCGAAACGGGTCAGATCTTAGTCGCGAACAACGAGCATGATAAAATTGCGCCTGCAAGCCTGACTAAATTAATGACCAGCTATATAGCCGAGCGCGAAATCATCGAAGGTCGCATGCAGCTTAGTGACGAGACCTTAGTCAGTGAGAAGGCTTGGCGTATGCCGGGTTCGCGGATGTTCATTCAAGAAGGCAAGATGGTCAGTATTGAAGATCTGCTGCGGGGAATCGTCATTCCGTCTGGAAATGATGCCTCTGTCGCCATGGCTGAGCATATTGCCGGCAGCGAGGAGTTATTTGTCGGCCTGATGAATAAGTATGCCTTGAAGTTGGGCATGATTAATACGATCTTCGCCAATTCCCATGGTTTGCCACCTAAAAACGGCGCAGAGCATTATTCAACCGCGTACGACTTGGCTTTACTCGCCAAAGCCATTATCTACGAAAATGCCGAGTTTTATCCAATCTATTCTGAACGCAACTTCGCCTACGGGCCGGTCGCGCCGCAACCGAATCGAAACCGCTTGCTGGGCACCAATCCAGATGTCGACGGGTTGAAAACGGGTCATACCGATGCCGCTGGCTATTGTCTAGTTGCCTCGGCCACGCGTGATGGGATGCGCCTGATCAGTGTCGTCATGGGTACGCGCTCCGAAGGCGCGCGCGCGCAAGAGACGCAGAAGCTATTGACCTATGGTTTCCGTTTCTTTCGAACCGCTGAACCCTTCCAGGGTGATACCGAACTTTACTCTGCCCGTGTCTGGGGTGGCAAAGTTAAAACGCTCTCGCTCGGCTTGGTCGAGAATTTGACCCTGACCATTGCCCGTGGCACGGAAGACGCTCTAACCACACAGTTAAACATTGACCCAACCATCAAGGCCCCTATTCAAGTCGGTCAGACTTTGGGTGAGCTAGTGGTCTATGTTGCCCGTGAAGAGGTCGCACGTAAGCCTTTGATTGCCCTGCATGAGGTTAAGCGAGCCGGATTTTTTGCCCGTATCTGGGATAACATTCTGTTACTCCTTAGTAACCTGTTTAGCGTTTGACGCTTGGAGTGCCGATGACCCGCGAATTGGATGCTGCGCCGAAAATTGAGTTCCCCTGCGAACGCTATTTGATCAAGGTGGTGGGTGACGCCCATCCTGAGTATCAGCAGTTTGTCGCCGGGGTGTTAGTGAAATACGATCCGGCGGTCACCGTTGAGAGTTTCAGTGAAAATCCGAGTAAAAACGGCCGTTTTGTCAGCCTAACGATCTGGATGCGAATCGAAGAGGAGGCCCATCTGACGCTGCTGTTTGACGAGCTGAAAGTCAATCCAATGGTAAAGATGGTTCTATGACCGACCGCACGGCCGAGCATAGGGTGCGTATTCGAACTCTGGGTCGAGTGGCCTATAGCGGAACCTGGCATGCCATGCAGAGCTTCACTCTGGAGCGGGATGCCGACACCGTTGACGAAATATGGTTGGTTGAACACGAACCGGTGTTTACCCAAGGGCAGGCCGGTAAAGCCGAACATCTGCTGGATCCTGGCGATATAGAGGTGGTCAAGGCCGACCGCGGTGGGCAGATCACCTATCACGGACCGGGTCAGCTGGTGGCCTATGTGTTGCTCGATATGAGTCGTATCGGCTCCGACGTGCGCAAGCTGGTCAGTGCGCTCGAGCTTAGCGTGGTTAACACCCTGCAGCCGTATGGTATTGTCGCGGCCGCCAAGCCCGACGCACCAGGGGTCTATGTTGGCGAGCAAAAAATATGCTCGCTCGGTTTGCGGATCAAGAAAGGGCGAAGCTTCCACGGCTTGGCCCTCAATATCGATATGGATCTCACCCCATTTCTGCGTATCAACCCATGCGGTTACAGCGGGCTGCAAATGACCCAGATGGCCCACCATATAGACTCACCCGACTTTGCGGTGATTAGCCAACAATGGGTCGCGGCCTTTTGCCAGCTGCTCAACATGCGCGCTGTTTGGGACTGAGCCCTAGCGGTCCCCCAGTTTGAGTCGTAAGCTTGCCACCTAGGCTGAATATCTCTAGTATAGCTGTATACCCATACAGTGCTTTTGCCATGCAACGGAAAATCATCCATATAGACTGCGATTGTTACTATGCCGCGTTGGAGATGCGTGATTTCCCTCATTTGCGTGGTCACCCGGTGGCCGTGGGCGGCCAAAGCTCACGGTCAGTGCTGTCAACCTGCAACTACGAAGCGCGGGCCTTCGGTTTGCATTCAGCGATGCCCTCTCGGCGTGCAGTGGCCTTGTGCCCGCAGGTCATTATTCAGCCCCATCGCTTCGAAATCTATCGCGCCGCCTCACAGCAGATGATGACAATCTTTGCTCGCTATGCCGATCTGGTTGAACCCCTCTCGCTCGACGAGGCCTATCTCGATGTGTCTGACTCACCCTGGTTTGGGGGTAGTGCCACCTTACTGGCCGAACATATTCGCGCGGAAGTTTTTCGCGAGGTGGGTATCACCGTGTCGGCCGGCGTGGCAACCAACAAATTTTTGGCCAAGGTGGCCTCTGACTGGAACAAGCCCAATGGCATCTTCGTGGTGCCGCCGCGTCGGGTCGATGAGTTTGTCAGCGCGCTACCGGTGAAAAAAATATGGGGTGTCGGTAAAAAGTTCAACGAGCGACTCAATCAGATGGGGATCAAAACCTGTGGTGACCTGCAGCAATGGTCTATGCCCAAGCTGGTGCAGTTCTTTGGCAAGAGCGGTCCTTGGCTCTATCAGCGTTCACGGGGGGTCGACGAACGGGCCGTGGGACGCACTGGGACGCGCAAGTCGCAGAGTATCGAGCACACCTTTGCCACCGATCTGGCTGGTGAAGAGGAGTGCTTGAAGCAATTGCCGGAGCTCTATGCCGGGCTGATGAAACGTATCAATGATAAGAGCTGTCCACCCCTGAAAAGTGTTTTCGTGAAAGTCCGCTTCAATGATTTCACCACCACCACGATGGAGCGTCCCTGGGCATTGGATGCCCAGAGTTATCAGCGGCTTTTGCAAGCGGCGTGCGCCAAAAGCGCTAAGGCCGTGCGTTTGCTCGGTCTAGGCGTGCGCTTTAACGAAGCCGATTCGGCCGATCAATTGACACTCTGGGGCCCTAATGAGAGCCCGTTGCATTCGCTTTAACCGCCAGTGCGATCAATCCTGGGTGTAAATTTGCTCCATCAGTTGGCCGTTCAACCGATGCAGGTTGTCGGCCAATTGGCTGCGCAGCGAACCATAGGCCTCAGTCTTCGCAACAAAGGGAAAATAGTCGGCATTGGTAACAAATAATCTAAAATCATTGGGTCGGGCCAGCCAAAACTGGGCGTAGGCCTGATACTTATCTTCCGCGCCCGTGATACTGCTTTCGAGGCTCGGTACTATTTCCTCCCAGAGACCGGCAACGATTTCCTGCTTATTTTTAAAATAATAATAGATCGAGGGCGCAGCGCAGCCGGCCTCTGCAGCAATTTTACGCAGTGATAGTTTATCGATGCCCTGTTCGGTTAAGATTTTACGGGCGGATATTAAAATGTTTTCTTTTTTAATCATGTTTGCTTACTTCTATTGATAACACCGTTTTAAAAATTTAGCAGTGGATTGGCTTTAACGCGAATTCTAAGCGTTTATTTTTGTAACCAATTTGTTGGAAAAGCTGCGAGTCGAGTGGGTTTTTAGCGCTCCGGTACTGTTACAGCACAGTGCACGCTGTAACAAAACTAGCCTAGATAGGGAAACAGATTTGGTCCCCAGTTGTTGCAGATTGTCGGGCAGTGGCTATAGTTTTTACAGCGGATAAGAATGTCAAATTTGTGGGATTTAGAAGGAAATTTCAATGGCTACCATTTTAATTGTCGATGATTCACCGAGTCAGGTTGCCCATTTCACCAAAATTTTGGAAAAAAACGGTTTCGATTACTTGGTTGCCGAGGATGGTGCCAGTGGCGTTGCCCTGGCCAAGAGCGCCAAGCCGGATTTGGTTTTGATGGATGTGGTTATGCCAGAGCTTAATGGCTTTCAGGCCACCCGAAAACTGTCTCAGGACCCCGAGACTAAGAATATCCCGGTAATAATGGTTACCACCAAAGACCAGGAGACCGATCGTGTATGGGGCCAGCGCCAGGGTGCTAGAGGTTTTATGGTGAAGCCAGTTGATGAGGTCGATTTATTGACCGAAATACAGAAATTTATCTAGATCGGGTTATTGTTTTTAGGTTGGAGGGTGTCGTTCTGCCGCCGCGAGTGTCTGGAAGACTTGATAAATACGATTCAGGTTTTGCTGTTGCTGATACGACAGGCTATTTTGAAGGTTGGCTTCGATCCTGCTGATCATCGGCGCCTCTGGATCCTCGGATATCATCTGGTTGATGGTGCTCAGGTCGCTAAAATTTAGAATCTGGTAGTCATATAGGGTTTGGCTAGCTCGGCTAATGCTTGCCGGTTCTTGGTTCGAAACCGGAAAGGTGGCAGCCACCCAATTAAAGATATCACGACGGTTGCTGATGCTGACATCGTCCGTTTGCAGGGCCGGGGCATTGGGTGTGGTGCCCGCGACGCCAGACAAGGCCCCATTCTGCGGGACACTGCCGGCCATGCTTTGGTTTTTCTGATAGGACAGAATTGACCCGTTATTAATTTCCATTGCGCCTAGCCCCTGTTTTGCGTTGATCTCAGTCAAGCTATAGCAAGGGTTGTGCCGTAATTAAATATGGGGAGGGGCGCTGGGGCATAATAGCAGGCAAAAAAAATCCCCGATTAAAATCGAGGATGTTTTATCAAGTAAGCACTGATACTAGTGATCACGATAATTTCGTTCTTTCATTTCTTGGCGCTGTTTTTCTTCCGCGCACAGGGTAGCAGTTGGACGCAACAACAAGCGTTTTATGCCAATCTCTTCACCCGTGATCTTGCAGTATCCAAAATCATCTTCGTCAATACGCTTTATGGCCTGGTCAATCTTAGGCAATAACTTAGTTTGACGGTCTAGGAAACGCAGTGACATCCTGCGTTCTTCTTCGATACTGGCTTTGTCCAGCTCATCCGGCTCATTTTCGTAACTCGCCAGCTGTAGGCGCGCATTGGCCAGTGATTCCCTTACTTCAGCCGCCTGAGTGGCTAGCAGATCACGAAAGTACTCAAGTTGACCTGAGTTCATGTAATCCTTTTCTGGAGCGGCCAACAGTTGTTCTAGCGTCAGCATAGCCATCTTCCCATATAATGATGCGCAACCCTGCAGTGCTTTATGTGTCACTACATGAAGGCGCGATGTTCGTTAAAATAAAACCAGTACCCACTCGGCATAGTATTCGACGTCTGCCCGAAAAGCCTTGGCTACAATGCAGTCGTCAAAGGACGGCGCATGATATATCATTAGGACTTTTCTGAAAACAGGTTTTTAGGAATTTTCCTGATATATCAAAACATTGGAGTCTGTGGGTATGGAGCGTGTGTTAAGGCTGGTTATTTCTTGTCCCGATCGAGTGGGTATTGTTGCACGGGTCTCGGGGCTCTTAGCACAATATAATGGTAGCATTTTAGAAGCAAATCACCATGCGGATTTGGCCCAGAGCTGGTTCTTTATGCGTAACGAGATCAAGGCCAGTTCGTTGCCTTTTGGGGTCGAAAAGCTCGCTGAAATATTTGCCCCTATCGCACGGGATTTGAATATGACGTTTCAGGTCACCGATACCGGTACCAGTAAGCGTATCGCGCTAATGTGCTCGCGCGACAGTCATTGCCTGGCTGATATCCTCAATCGCTGGCAGAGTGGCGATTTGCCCTGTGATATTCCGTGTGTCATTTCGAATCACGACGATCTGCGCAGTTTGGTTGAATGGCATGGCATCCCGTTTTTTCATGTCCCGGTCGATCCTGCCAATAAACAGGAGCATTTTGACGAGATCGAGCGATTGATTGCCGCTCACCAGATCGATTCAATCGTGCTGGCCCGCTATATGCAGATTATTCCCGCGGCGCTTTGCCGCAGCTTTCCAAATCGTATTATCAATATACATCACAGCTTCCTGCCATCCTTTATTGGGGCTCGTCCCTATCACCAAGCTTACGAGCGCGGCGTTAAGTTGATTGGCGCGACTTGCCACTATGTCACCGCCGATCTGGATTCAGGTCCGATTATTGACCAA
>JBLHFL010000007.1:0-23972 GCA_047618105.1 Granulosicoccus sp. | reverse complement strand
CTCGATGACTTGCTCGACGGTCGTCGGCGCGAAGGCCAGGTGCTGGCCGAGGCGATTTTGCAGCGCGTCAGTGAGATCGCTACCCTGGTTGCCGAAATTCGTCAGGAAATACCGGAATGGTTGCAGACCCTGCGAACCAATTTGCGCACCAAGGTGCAAGGGCTGGGCGTCGAGCTCGATCCGGAACGCTTGGCACAGGAAGTGGTCTTGCTGGCCCAAAAGGCCGATGTGGCTGAGGAACTCGATCGGCTCGACGGTCATTGCAAGGAAACCAGGGTCATTCTTAAACAGTCCGGCCCGGTCGGCCGCAAGTTGGATTTTTTGATGCAGGAGTTCAATCGCGAAGCCAATACCCTGGGCTCGAAGGCGACCAAAGAAAACATCACCCGTTCGGCGGTCCAACTGAAAGTGTTGATCGAGCAGATGCGCGAGCAGGTGCAGAATATAGAGTGAGGTCTGGCCCGCCCTCGGTCGAGGACCTGAGGCGGGTTCAACACAGTACGCGTTTTGCCAGCCCTTAGGAGGCCAAGCAGATAGCCCGGCCATGGTCGTGAATCTCAACCAGGGACTGGTGTAGAGCCTTAACCGCGTTGGCGTAATCTTCTTCCTGAATCACAAACTGCACATCAACCTGACGCATGCATTGGTGCACGGCCAGTATACTGATGCCAGCCGAGGAAATGGCCAAGGCGGTCTGAGCCAACAAACCGTTTATTTTCAGGTCGCTGCCGATCACCGAGACAATGGCGACCTTCTTCTGATCCACTTCGGCTTCCGGAAAGGTTTCCTCCAATTCAGCGCGAATCCGCTTAACCGTTTTTAGGTTGGTCGTCAGATAGTGGGTGACCGAGTTGGCATTGATGTCTTTGGAGACAATATGTGCCTTGTAGCGCTTAATGATGGTGACAATCTTGGGGTCGAAGATATGGAACAGTCCGGCCATATCCTGATCAAAAATTTCCAAGGCATAGACGCCCTTGGTGCCAGCGACAATTTCGACGCGCGGTGAATCACTGACGTAGTCGCCGGTAATCAGGGTGCCGGTGTGCTCTGGCTCGAAGGTGTTTTTAATGCGCAGTGGAATATTGCTTTGGCGCAAGCCTTTGGCCGCCTTTGGGTGTATGGCTTCCATCCCCAGGTTGGCCAGTTGGTCGGCGACATCGTAATTGGTGCGGCCAATGGGCACGGCCTTGGCTTCGCCGACCAGGCGCGGATCGGCGCTTGAGAGGTGAAACTCTTTATGGATGATCGCTTCCGTCGCGTCGGTCAGTACCGCCAGGCGACTGAAGGTCATTTCACTGTACCCGCGATTAAACGACGACATTAGGCCATTTTCGCTGTGAGCATAGCCGGTCACGATGGGCAGTTGAGTGGCCAAGTCGATGCTCGCAAAGGCTTTTTGAATACGGTCATCGAGCGACATATGCTCTGTGGCGCGCCAACCGGTCAGGTCGATAAAGCAGGCGTTCACGCCATCGCGTTGCAACAACTTAGCCGTATTCCAGGCACTGTGGGCTTCGCCTAGGCTGGCCAGCATTTCGCGCACCGTCGCCAGGTGGGCGTCCAGTGCGAAGTGGCCGTGATGGCATAGGCTCTGCAAGTCGAGCAGGCACTGGCGCGCGTCGATGATCCGGTCGTTAATAAATTGGTCGGCCTCGACCAGCGCCTCTGTGTCGCCAAACAGCTGGGCGTTGATCTGATGTAAATCAGCATTCAGAGCGGTGATGGCGTCGAGCCAGCTGTCATCTTCCATACTGCTGGCAAAGAGTTTAAACACCCCCGCCTTACCGCTTTTTTTGAACTCAAGCAGCTTATCGGTGACACCGCCATAGGCGCTGACGACGAAAACCCGATTGTAATAATGCTTAAAACGCGACGGCTTAAATACGATATTGTCTCGTACCGAGGCATAATCGTTCATCGACGTACCGCCGATCTTTTCAATGGTGTGCATCTTGTCCCCTGAGTCTAGTGTTCCGTCGAGGAACCGTTCCTTCTCCAACGTGACGTTGGCTTACTGGTCGATCGATTCGGCTTCGAGCTCGTAGGCGCCGTCAGGGTTGTGCACTTCTTTGCCGTTCAACGGCGGATTGAAGACACAGGCCATTTTCATCTCTGAGAACCCACGCAAGATATGTTTATCGTGCTTGTCTAAGATGTATAGCGTACCCGGTGCTATTGGATATTTTTGACCATCGGCTAGGGTTTCAACTTCCCCTTCTCCGCTGATGCAATAGACCGATTCCAAATGATTCTGATAGTGCATTTGAAAGTCTGCACCCTTATAGATGGTGGTGATATGAAATGAAAACCCCATCTGATCTTCCTTCAACAGCAAACGGGTACTGTCCCAGTTGCCGTCGGGTGACACTATTTTCCGGCCTTGCTGTTCAGCCTGAATCATATTACGAACAATCATAGATACTCCTTTGCGGCGCCCGGGCCATAGCCACAGACGCCCAATTAGATTAGCTAGCCAGGGCGGTCAATTCAGGTTCGATGAGCTGAACGTTGTCGAAGTAGTCTGATTCTTCCGGCATTTCGGACTCTTTAGCGCAAATATCGCGAATCGCTGCGGCCAAGATATCGAGACCTTTCTTCAGGTTGGCATCGGTGATAATCAGTGGGCATAAGATTTTCACAACCTGGTCGTCGGCACCGCTGGTTTCAATCATCAGACCGTTGGCAAATGCCTTGCGGGTGATTTTTGACGCCAGATCGCCGTCGACACAGTTTAGGCCTCGAAACATACCGCGTCCGCGGGTGGAGAAATTCCCATCGCCATAGGCTGCAGCCATTTGAGCTAAACGCTTTTCAACATACTCGCCTTTGCGTTGTATGTCTTTCGCGAAACGATCGTCGGCCCAATATTCATCCAAGGCCGCCTTGGCGGTGACGAAGGCAAAGTTGTTACCACGGAAGGTGCCGTTGTGTTCGCCGGGCTTCCACTGATCCAGATCGGGTCTGATCATCACCATGGCGAAGGGTAGGCCATAGCCCCCTAAGGATTTAGACATGGTGACTATATCCGGCTTGATGCCCGATTCTTCAAAGCTGAAGAAAGTACCGGTTCGACCACAACCGGCTTGAACGTCGTCGACAATCAACAGGACGTCATATTTGCGACACACTTTCTCAAGTTGTTGCAGCCACTCGGCGCTGGCGGCGTTGATGCCACCTTCGCCCTGAACGGTTTCGACAATTACCGCGGCGGGCAGATCGATGCCGCTGCTGGAGTCGCCCAGTACCTTATCGAGGTAGGCAGTGGTGTCGACACCGTCACCCAGGTAACCATCGTAAGGCATGCGGCTGCTGCCACCCAGGCTAACGCCGGCGGCACCACGATGATGCGAATTGCCGGTGGTCGCCAAGGCGCCCAGGCTGACGCCGTGGAAACCATTGGTAAAGGAGATGACATTCTCGCGGCCAGTGACGTTTCGGGCCAACTTGAGCGCGGCTTCAACCGCGTTGGTACCGGTAGGACCGGTAAATTGCATCACATAATCGAGCTCACGCGGCTTTAAAATGTGCTCATTAAAGGCTTCCAAGAATTCGCCCTTGGCCTTGGTGTGCAGGTCCAGGCCGTGGGTGATGCCATCGGCCATGATGTATTCCACCAAACGAGCTTTAAAAAGGTCGTTGTTGTGGCCATAGTTCAGCGTGCCGGCACCGGCTAAAAAGTCGAGGTATTCATTGCCCGCTTCATCGTAGAGCAGTTCGTTCTTAGCACGGTTGAAAATACAGGGAAAAGAGCGTGCATAAGATTGTACGGCGGATTCAAATTCGTCAAAAATAGTCATGTGTTCTCCAATGGATGGATTAGGCATTAAAAGGACCGATGCGCACCAGGCTCTCACTCTCGTGGTCGCCTTGAAAATGGGTTTGCTGGTCCAGATAGTCGATCTTGTTCAATCCCGCCTCGAGGCGATGAGCTAGGCGGGTAAAAAGAGCCCAGGATGCCTTGTTTTTGGCGGTGATAGTGGTTTCGAGGTATTGCACGTCATTCAGATTGGGGCGTTGCAGTAAGCCGTCTAGCATCTTGCCGGCCAGGCCTTTACCGCGTGCAGAGTCATTTACCGCGACCTGCCAGATAAACAAGGTGTTGGCATCTTCCGGCTTCACATAGCCGCTGATAAAGCCCACACATTGATCGCCCGCTTTGGCTAGGATTGAGGTTTGCGCAAAATGGCCAGATTGCAAAAAATTGCAATAAGCAGAATTCACATCCAGCGGTGGGCAGCTCTTGATTAATCGATGAACGGCGTAGCCGTCATTTAACGTAGGGAGGTGCATGCTAATCACGTTGGGCTCCTTTCGGTATTTAGTTAGAGTTCATTATTTACGCATCTAAATAATTATCCGAGAGGCTGTTCACAGTGTTTAGATGTGTGTCTGCAAAAAAGCCGTTAAATGCGATTAATGATTTAGATTCGTTAAAAAGAAAAGCATCGTACACTAAATAAAAACATATTTCAGCGCCATGTTTGACCCTGACGGTCTATCGTAGTCTAACGAATTGGCCTAAAGCCTTAATGGGTGTCGGGTGTAGCGCTGTTTGAGGTATAATTTTAATTTGATATCTAAAGGCTTTAGCGAGCAATCTATGGAAAAAGTTGACGAAGTTCTGGTGGCACTGCGCCGGATTATCCGCGCCACCGATCTGCACTCTAAGCATTTGGCGAAGACCACGGGGCTGACCGCACCGCAGATCATTCTGCTGAAAACCATTCGAGACCAGGGCGAGAAGACCATTGGCGGTCTGGCGGGCATTATTAACCTAAGTCAGGCAACGGTGACGACTATTATCGACCGCCTGGAAAAGCGGGGTCTGGTCGAGCGGGCACGCTCCAGTACCGATAAACGCAAGGTCTATGCACTGTTAACGGACGCCGGTCATGAGGTGCTTAAATCGGCGCCCATGCCGCTGCAGTACCAATTTGCGCGCCAGTTTGGTGATTTACATGAGTGGGAGCAGATGATGATTATCGCCTCGCTGCAACGCGTTGCCCACATGATGGACGCACAGCATATTGACGCGTCGCCGGTGCTCGATGTCGGGTTACTCGATCGGCTGGGTACCAGCATGGACAAGCATGATGCCTTTAACAGCAGCAAGGCACCCGTCAAATAGCCACGCAGTGGATCAATTGAGGTTGGCATGGCTTTAGGTGGGAACTTACCTTCAAGCCCTGCTATTATCGTTCGGTTTCACCAACTACAGCAGAGCTTAGGTCCGTTTCATGGCAAATATCGTCCCCGGTATCCTTTATATTATTGCCGCCCCCAGTGGCGCCGGCAAAAGCAGTCTGGTCAATGCAGTGATCGCCCGCCTGCCATTCGTGTCCTTGTCGATTTCCCATACCACTCGTGCCATGCGGCCGGGTGAGGAAGATGGCGCGCACTATCACTTCACCAGCCCCGCAGATTTCGTCGAGCGGGTCGGGCGCGGTGAGTTTTTGGAGCATGCCCAAGTTTTTGATAACTACTATGGCACCTCGCAAACCTATGTCCAGAGTCAGTTAGACGCCGGTCACGACGTCATTCTCGAGATCGACTGGCAAGGTGCGCAACAGGTGCGCCAACTGATGCCGGGCTGCCGGAGCATTTTTATTCTGCCACCGTCGAAAGCGGCGTTGCAGGAGCGACTGGAAAAACGTCAACAGGACAGCGCAGCCGTCATCAGTCGGCGCATGCTCGACGCGGTATCTGAAATGTCACACTACGGCGACTTCGACTATCTGATTATCAACGACGATTTTTACAAAGCATTGGACGACCTGTCGGCGATCTTTACCACCAATCGCCTCGTTATGGGCCAGCAGCAGCAGCGTCATCAAACGTTGATTGCGCAGCTATTCGCTTAGGCCAAGCTTAATTTATACGGATATGGGCTGTAAGCCATCATGTCGGTTGCCAAACCGTCTAATTTCCGTACAATCGCCCGGCTTGCACCAGCGAGCTCACAGGAGATCACCATGGCACGCGTTACAGTTGAAGATTGTTTAGATAAGGTTGCGAATCGTTTTGAATTAATCATGGTTGCCAGCAAGCGCGCACGCCAGATTTCGAACGATGGAGTAGAAACATTCGTTGAGCAGGGTAATGACAAGCCAACGGTTGTCGCATTGCGTGAAATTGCCGAAGGCAAGATCAATGCCTCTATTCTCGACGAGGTCGAAGACTAAAGACAGTATTGCACTAAAATAACCGGGCTTTGCCCGGTTTTTTTATTGCCGTTTGAACGGGTTTGAATACACTGAAGATTCATAAGCCAGTTTGGACATTCATTGCCGACCGTACACGATCTCGCTGAGCGCCTAAATGAGTACCTGTCACCGGAAAAGGTGGCGCGTATTAAACGGGCCTATTTTTACGCCGAGCAGGCGCATGAAGGTCAGATGCGGCGCAGTGGCGAACGCTATATTACCCATCCCCTTGCGGTCGCCAATATTCTCAGCGAAATGCACATGGATCATCAAAGTCTGATGGCCGCCATGCTGCACGATGTGCTCGAAGACACGGCCGTATCCAAGGAGGCGATCGTCGAGCAGTTTGGCCAGGGTGTGGCCGATCTAGTCGATGGCGTGTCCAAGCTGACCCATTTGGAATTCGAAAGTAAGGTCGAGGAACAGGCCGAGAATTTCCAGAAAATGGTCCTGGCCATGTCCAAGGACATTCGCGTGATTCTGGTCAAGTTGGCCGACCGGCTGCACAACATGCGCACCATGGGCGTGATGCCGCCGGAAAAGAAGCGCCGCAAATCGCGTGAAACCCTCGAGATCTACGCCCCCATTGCGTTGCGTCTGGGCATTAACGATCTGCGGATTGAGCTGGAAAACCTATCCTTTGAATCAATCTACCCATTGCGTGCTACCCGGATTCGCTCGGCCATGCGCAAGCAGCTGGGGCACCGCAAAGAGGTCGTCCGGCACATTGAAGAGGCGCTGGCGACCCGCTTACTGCAGGAAGGCATCGAAGCCCAGGTCAGCGGTCGGGAAAAGCATCTCTATTCGATCTATAAAAAGATGCGCGAAAAGCGCAAATCCCTGAAAGAAATTCTCGACGTCTATGCTTTTCGGATTATCACCGACTCGGTCGATTCCTGTTACCGTATCTTGGGTTCGGTGCACAATCTTTATAAGCCGGTGCCGAATCGCTTTAAAGACTATATAGCCGTTCCTAAAACCAATGGTTATCAATCTCTGCACACCAATTTGATCGGCGCCAATGGCGTACCGATTGAAATCCAGATTCGCACCCAGGATATGGAAGACATGGCCAATCACGGCATCGCCGCGCATTGGCTGTACAAGACTGACGACACCCAAGGCGGCCAAACGCACGCCAGAGCCCGGCGTTGGGTGAAGAATTTGCTGGAAATGCAGGAGCGCGCCGGCGATTCGATGGAGTTTATCGAAAACGTTAAGATTGACCTCTTCCCCGATGAGATCTATGTCTTCACCCCCAAGGGTGAAATCATGGAGTTGCCGCGCGGCGCTACCCCGATCGACTTTGCCTACGCGGTGCATACTGATGTCGGCAACGCCTGTGTTGGCTGCCTGGTCAATCGCAAGCTGTCGCCCCTGAGCCAGCCGTTGATCAGCGGTGATTCGATCAAGGTGATTACCGCACCCGGCGCTCGCGCCAACCCGGCCTGGCTCAATTTCGTCTTTACCGCCAAGGCACGGGCGAATATTCGCCATTTTTTGGCCACCATGGAGCAGCAGGACGCCATCGGCTTGGGCAAAAAACTGCTCGACAGCCAATTGCGCAATTTTGGCACTGACCTTGAAACGGTATCAGGCGAGGCCATCAGCACCGTCTTGCTCGAGTCGAATCTAAAGGATGCCGAGCACCTGTTTGCAGAGATCGGCAGCGGCCAAAAGCCGGTATATATTATCGCGCGTCGACTCTTGCAATTGTCGCAAGGCGATACCCTCACCTCGCCTCAAGGCAGCCTCACCATTCAGGGCACCGAAGGTCTGCGCATTAAGTACAGCAAGTGTTGTCGGCCGATACCGGGTGACCCGATTGTCGGCGTAATGTCCAAAGGCAAGGGTATGGTGGTGCACATCGAACAATGCCGCAATATCGCTGATCTGCGCCACGATCCAGATCGCTGCGTGCATCTGCATTGGGAAAAATCGATGGAAGGGGAGTTCCTGGTCGATCTGCGCATCGACCTGAGCAATGTCCGGGGTGTCTTGGCCAGTGTCGCCAATGCAGTCTCACACGCCGAAGCCAATATCGAGAGTATCCAAATGCAGGATATCGATGCGATTACCTCGCGGGTTAGCTTGCTGGTCGCCGTAACCGGTCGGACCCAGCTCAGCCGAGTGCTGCGCCGGCTCCATGCACTGCCGGCGGTGGCCAAGATCGAACGGGTCTGAGGCCACGAATTTTACAGTTTGCTGCGCTGCCGGCACCAAGGTGGCCTGCTATCGTTGAGCTTTCTTGGCCACGGCCGTTCGCCACGGCCGTCCATTGCCACCCAACCCATTGGAACCCGCTATGCTGCCCCTGCTGATAAAATTTGTTCAATCTCGTTGGTATTGGTATCTCGTCGTGGCCGCCGGTCTGGCCTTAGAAAGTGTGGCCTTGTTCTATCAATACATACTCGGCGAGCCACCCTGCGTTCTCTGTATCCAGGCGCGCTTCTGGACCCTGACCGGCGTGCTGTTCGGTTTGTTCGGTCTGAGTTCCCAGCGGCCGGTGGCCCAGGGTATCGCCCATGTTGGCCTCGTTGCCGCCTTGGCGATGCTGATCGACCGTAGCCGAATCTCGGTGTTGGTCGAGCGTGGCCAATATGAAGGGCAATGCGGCATGGACGCCGGGTTTCCGGCTTGGTTTGCACTCGATGATTGGTTGCCTCAGGTCTTTGAAGTGCAGACCATGTGCGGCTATACACCGAATTTTATCTTCGGCTTGAGCATGGGCGAGGGCCTTTTTTATGGTGCTATCGTGCTGTTCGTCGTTGCCGTTAGTGCGCTGCTGCTGAAGGCGGCGTCGGGCCTGCAGCGTTTGCGCTAGAATGGCCCGCAGACCCACTCATTGTTAAACTTGATGTCGGATACCTGGCCACAGCCCCGCCAGCGCTAGTAGAACCGACTCTTCTAAGGAGCTCGTTTATGGCACCGCTCGCTTATGCAATCCATCGCTCGAAAACCCTGTTTTTGCTCGTCAGCCTCGCCACTGGCGGGAGCTGGAGCAATGCAGAGAGCCTGTCGGTGGACTGGCTTTACTTGACCAATAACGGCGCCTGGGTGGCGCGCAGTGAGGCCTTGAGTGCAAGCGAAACCCAACTTCGCCTGCCGGTGGCCCAGCTTACGCCCGAGCAATTCTGGTGGCAGACCGAGCTCGCCGGCACTCGGCTCAGTTGGTCGTCGCCCGATCAGCGCCTGTTACCCATCAAGGGTCAACCGGTGGACATTAAGGGTGAGCCCGGACTCTGGCTGGTCCAGGGGGTGAGCGCCAGTCAGCTGATCCTGCAGCAGGGCAAGACCGTGCGCTATTGGCCCCAGAGCCAATGGCATCTGCTGCACTTTACCGCCCCGGCCGACAATCAGTTTGAACTCAGCGTGATCCAGGCTAAGAAACAAAACAATAGGCTGTTTTATGCCTGGCAAGACCCTGCCATCAGCGCTCAGGTGCGTTACCGGCTCGATCTAGCGGCGGCACAACCCAAGCTGCATCAGGAGTTAATCGTATCCAACCTATCCGACTACGATATCGAGGCGCCTGGTTACAGCTTTGCCCAGGTGCAAAGCCCGCCGCAGATGATGATGCGGGCGCTCTCGATGGAGCGCGCGCAACAAGACATGGCACAAGCCCAGAGCGGCCAGAGCCAGGGCGTGCCAACGCTGTTCGCGCGTGAGCCCTTTCGCCTGGCCGCCAATACCCACCTCTGGCTGCCCGTGGCCGAGACGAGGCTGACTCGGGTGGCCCGCCAATATCAGCTGCAATGGGACAGCCGTCAACAGGGCCTGCAACAAGCCCAGGCGAGTATTTTAATTGAGAGCGACGGCCCCTTACCCGACCTGTCGGGACCGGTTAAGGTCGGCGTGTTTGATGGCCAGGTAGCGCTGCTGGACAGTTATTTCGAGTCCGGGCAGGCCGCGCAGGCGACTCTGGCACTGGGCCAAAGCAGTCTGGTGAGCTTGACCAGCGTACCGGAACGCGAAGGCTTTTGGCGTCTTACCCTAACCAATCGCTCTACGGCGCCGGCCAGCGTCGCACTCACGGTTAGCCATTGGAATGGCAAGCAGAGCCAGCAAACACCGATGACTCTGACCCTAGAGGCCAATTCGAGCCAAGATTTAAGGCTGGAGCTGGGCAATGGGGGGCAGCTCAGGATAGTGAAATAGCCGCCCCCAATCGGGCGAGCGGCAGCCATTGCTGATTATTCACCACCATCTTGTGAAATTTCCACTGCCGAGCACGACGGCTTTGATTGAGTTTAGAGTCAAATACCTTAAACTTTAGAGTCCTTAACCCATTGGCTGAGTGTCCTCAGCACAACGTAGGATCAAACCGAACATGGCACTGCATACCGTTGAGAAAATTGGTGGAACTTCCATGAATAACTATCCCGCCGTGCGGGACAATATTATTCAGATTGGCCGGTCACATGCCCAGATGTATCAACGGATTTTTGTCGTGTCGGCCTATGGCGGTATGACCAATCGCTTGTTAGAGCACAAAAAATCTCGCGAACCCGGCGTCTATGCGCTCTTTGCCAATAACGATTCCGATTGGCAGTGGAGCGAGGCGCTAACCGATACCGCCAAGGCGATGCGTGAGTTCAACGCGCAGCTGTTCGATCAGCCCCATATATTGAAGCAGGCGGACCAATTTATTACCGAGCGGATGGAGGGCATTCGCTCTTGCCTGCTGGATTTGCAACGGGTCTGTTCCTACGGTCACTTTCAGATTAACGAGCATCTGGCGACTGTGCGGGAAATGCTCGCGGGCGTCGGCGAGGCGCACAGTGCTTTCAACGTCGCCTTGCTGCTGCAGTCCGAAGGCATCAACGCGCGTTTTGTTGACCTCTCCGGTTGGCGAGAGAAGGACAACCTAGCACTCGATGAAAAAATCCTAGCGGTCTTTTCGCGCTATGATTTGGCCACCGAAATGCCGATCGTGACCGGTTACACCCAATGTGCCGAGGGCCTGATGCAGACCTTCGACCGGGGCTATTCCGAAATCACCTTTAGTAAGATTGCCGAATTGACCGAAGCCCGAGAAGCCGTGATCCACAAGGAATACCATCTGTCGACGGCTGATCCGATGGTGGTCGGTGAGCAAAATGTTAAGCCCATCGGGCGGACCAATTACGACGTTGCCGATCAACTCTCACTGATCGGTATGGAAGCGATTCATCCGAAGGCGGCCAAGGGTTTACGCCAAAAGAATATTCCGTTGCGAGTCAAGAATACCTTTGAACCAGACCATGACGGCACTCTAATCACCAATGATTATCGATCCAAAACGCCGCGCGTTGAAATTATTGCCGGGATTCAACATATCTATGCTTTAAGTGTGTTCGATCAGGATATGGTTGGCGAACCGCAGCAATTTCTCGAAATTCAGCGCCTGGTGCAGGAATTTAACCTACCTTTGCTGGCCAAGGAACACAACGCCAATACCGTCACCCTGTACCTGGATACCGGGCTGAAGGTGGTGGAGCGCATTCAGGCTAAGTTGGAGCGGCATTTTCCCAACGCCGAGATGACCAGCCGCAAGATTTCTATGGTCTCGGTCTTGGGCTCGGATATGAATGTACCGGGAATTTTGGCATCAATGTCGGGCGCGCTGGCGGCCAAAAATATAAATGTACTGGCCATCTATCAGAGTATCCGCCAAGTGGATATACGGGTCGTGGTGGCCGAAGATCATTATGAACTGACCATTGCGGCACTGCACCAGGCCCTGATTGAAAACCAGCCGCTCGACGCGGTCGCCTAGCGGCCTAACCAGGCTATGCGACCCGGATCTATTGGGGCTTATAGGAGGTCGCCGCAGACCTGATTGCGACCGGCTTTTTTCGCGGTCCCCAGACGCTGATCGACCAAGAAAATTAGCTGTTCGACACTCTTGTTCGTCTGCCAGCGCACCACGCCGGAGCTGATGGTCACTGGACGCTGCATCTGGGTCCATTTTAATTCCGAGATCTGTTGGCGCAATCGATCGAGTGACAAGATGGCCGCACTGGTTTCGGTTTCCGGCATCAGGATCAAAAATTCTTCGCCGCCAAAACGGGCGCACAAATCGGTTTCCCGAAAACTTTTGCCAATGACACCCGCTAGGCGCTGTAGAACCTGATCGCCATGGGCGTGGCCGAAGGTGTCGTTGATGCGCTTGAAATGATCGATATCGATTAGGGCGATGGCGAAGGATGACTGGTAACGCTTGGCCTGTAGATGCATCTGTTCCAGCCGCTCCATGGCATAACGACGATTATAGAGCCCGGTGGCAAAGTCACGCGTATCGGCTTCTTCGGCATGCTGCTGCAGGGCGTGAAAGGACTGCATCAGATCGGAAACATCGGTCAACACCAAGGCTTGGCAAGTCTGTTGCTGATGTTGGGTGGTCAGCACATGCCATTGCGCCCAGCGGGTTTGGTTGCCGACGCTGAGGCCAATATAGGGGTCGGGCAATTGCCCGGCTAGCAGGTCGCTCAGCCTGAGATAATGAGAGTTTCGATCGACCAACTGCAGCCCCAATTCGGCCAGCCAAGCCTCATTCAGATAGATTTGCTGCGTCTGGATCTGGCCAAACCATTGGCGCGCTTTCTCATTGGCGTCCACAATGGTGTGCTGGGCATCGAACAACAACACCGCGGTGGCCTCGGTTACCAGCAAGGGGGTTGCATGCGCAGTGGGCCGTCTGGCCGGAATAGGCTGGTTCATTGAGCGAGTGTCCTTGTCGAGGTCGGCACATTCTGACCTGCATGCCGGTCGTGTTGTCAGTATAGTAACTTTTTCCGGGCGCTGCAGTCGTCCTCTTTCCAACGCGGTGCGGCGCTGTCGGCCTCTATTATAGGAAAAACTCAAGATGAAACCGCTCGTGATGCTGTGCTTGATCCTGTTGACCCTATCTGCGCAGGCTAAAACGTCTCTCTACGGCCAAGCCAACGGCTATGCGCAACTGGCCTCATCCGATGCCGGCTCGAGCGTGCAGTTGGAGACGCACCTGTCGGAATTTGGCTTTCGCGGCGACAGTCCGGTGGCCAATAATAGCGCTTTTTTCGACCTCGCCGTGGGTCTGGTGACCTACGCACAAGATGGCTGTTGTCCGCAGCTATTGCGCAGTGAGCTGGGTATGCGCGGCGATCGGGGGGCTCTGACATTGTTTTACGGCGACAGCCTTCTGGCGCGCAGCAATGAATACCTCACCCTGATGCATCGGGATCCAGACGCCTTGACCGGTGCTTTGGGCTACAGTCAGGCCAATAGCGACAATTTACCCGTGGGTTTGGGTAGTGTGGATGGTCTGAGTTATAGGGCTCCGCTTATCGCCGATCGACTGCAGTTTGAGTGGGCGTTGATGCCAGCCGAACGACTCGGCGGTGAGACCGGCCTAGCGTTCGCCGCCGACTATGCGCATGCACGACGGCGTCTCAGCTTGGCGCTGGAGCTCAATGGCACGCATCAGGACAGCCAGCTAATGCGCCTGATCGGCGATTGGGAGACCAACCGCCTCACGGTCGGTGCGGGCGTGCAGCTGGGCACCAGCTCGGCGTCCGACACTCGCGCCCTTACCTTAATGGGCTTCACGCGGATTCCGCTCAGGTTAGCCGCCTACCCGTCGACCCTGAGATGGTTGGTCAGCACGAATCGGTTGATCAGCCCAGGATCGGCCGATCATGAACAGTATTACACCAGCCTAGTTCAGGAGCTGAACCTGACTGAGAAGGTGTCGGTCTATGGTTTTGTCGAGCTGGAGTGGCCGGAGCGAGCGGCCGAGCGAGTGGCTTACGCGGGTCTGGGCCTGAATGTCGAGTTTTAGGACTGCCGTCGGGCTATTCAGGCACAAAGATGGCGCGCGCCAGGATCGGCCATTGCACCGCCCAATCTTGGGTCGGAGGGCGTTTGAACTCACTGCGTACAAACTGATTGATGCGCCCTTCTGCGAAGCTCAATAACAGGTTGGCGGCCTGGTTAAGGGGCAGGGCCGGGCGGATGCCTTCGCGGATCTCCGCTTCGCGCAGCACCTGTTTTAATTGGGTTTCGAGTCGGTCGAAAATCT
The DNA here is from genome assembly GCA_047618105.1 of Granulosicoccus sp. Classification (GTDB taxonomy): domain Bacteria; phylum Pseudomonadota; class Gammaproteobacteria; order Pseudomonadales; family Natronospirillaceae; genus Reinekea. Next base: position 9,725 of record JBLHFL010000007.1, on the reverse strand, counting down.
GGATCACCCGGCCGCGTAAACGCGCAACATCACCGGCCAACGCATCGCCGATCAAGATGCGACACATCCCCGGGTTACGTTCGGCAAAGGCTAAGAGCAGGCCCAGAATCGCCTCACAACGAGGGATGGCGGCCTCCTCTTCCTGCAAGATTCGGGTCATGCGCGAGAACAGCGTATCTTCGATAAAGACGATCAAGCCTTCGAATATCTTCAGTTTGCTGGGGAAGTGTCGATAGAGCGCCGCTTCGGATACACCGACAGACTTCGCCAGTTTTGCCGTGGTAATGGTCTGACCCGGGTGGGTTTCGAGCATTTGGGCCAGCGCCTGCAAAATCTGATCACGCCGTGACGGGGCCTCGGTGCGCTCAGTCATTGAGCAGCTCCCGTTTATTGGTAATAAGGGTGCCTACGCCGCTGTCAGAGAAGATCTCCAGCAGCGTCGCGTGCGCCACGCGGCCATCGATAATATGGGCACTGTTGACACCGGCGTGGACCGCGTCCAAGGCACACTGAATCTTCGGTAACATACCGCCATGGATAGTGCCATCTTCGATCAGCTCGTTGACCTGGTCGGTGCTCAGACCGGTCAGAATCTCGCCGCTCTTATTCTGCAAACCACTGATGTTGGTCAGCAAAATGAGTTTCTCGGCGCCCAATACTTCCGCCACCTTGCCAGCGACCAGATCGGCGTTGATATTATAAGAGGTACCGTCTGCGCCAACCCCGATTGGCGCAATCACCGGTATATAGCCGCCATCACTCATCCAATTGATAAAGGACTTATCGATTGATTCGACCTCACCGACGTGACCAATATCGATAATTTCGGATTTTTTCAGATCTGGACTGTCGCGCATCACCTTGAGCTTGCGCGCCTTGATGCTGTGCGCGTCCTTGCCGGTCATGCCGAAGGACTTGCCCCCGGCCTGATTGATTAGTGACACAATATCCTTGTTCACTAAGCCGCCTAAGACCATTTCGACGACGTCCATCGTTTCTGACGTGGTCACCCGCATACCATTGACGAACTCGCTCTTAATATTCAGCTTTTCCAGCAGGGAGCCAATTTGGGGTCCGCCACCGTGCACCACGACCGGATTAATCCCCACGGTTTTGAGCAGGACGATATCGCGCGCGAAGCTGGCCTTCAGGGTGTCATCAACCATGGCGTTACCGCCGTATTTGATGACCACGGTTTTGCCCTGAAAACGTTGAATATAGGGCAAGGCTTCATTTAAGACTTTGACGTAGTCGTGCGCGGTGCGGTTATCCAGTGACATAAGGATTCCAGAAAAGTGTAAAGGGTCAGCAAACGCCCCTTGTTCAATGGGTTGGGCGCGCCGCAGTAAACGACCAGTTTGGCGATGAGTGAGTATTTACCCTCGCCTGAGACGGAATTAAAAAGGAATTTGCAGCTGGCTGTCAACGGCCAAAAGCTGTTCTTTAAACATTGTCTGAATTTTCATCAGGGTTTGCTGCGTGTCGGCTTCGAATCGACAGGTCAGGCCGGCGGTTGCCGGAGCGGCATGGACCAAGCCCCAACCGTCGGCAAAGTCGACGCGCACCCCATCGATATCGGACAGTTGGCCTCCAGCAAATTGGCCATTACGCTGCAGCGCCTTAAGCACGTCAGGTATTCGGCCCTCCCCGAGCCCGATTGTGAACTCGGGGCTTGCGACATCTGCCGGAAACGCATCAAGCAGAGCGTCAAGACTGGCCGTCTGGCCGGCGACTATCTCAATCAGTCGAGACGCGGTATAGAGGGCATCTTCGAAGCCATACCAGCGATCTTGATAGCAGAAATGACCGCCTATCTCGCCCGCCAAAGCTGCCTGGCTGGGCTGCATCTGGGGATTAATCGAGACCCGGCCGCTAGGCCCCATTAGCGGCTTGCCGCCGTATTCGAGAATAAGGTGGTTCAGCTGCCGAGAGCTTTGGACGTCGAACAGTATGGTGGCGCCGGGACGGGCCTGCAACACCTGTTTGGCGAGCAGCATCAACAAGCGATCGGCACGGATCGTTTTACCACTGCTGCTGACCACCACCAGTTGATCACCATCGCCGTCGAACGCTAGGCCCAGATCAGCCCGGGTTTCGACGACGGTTCGGGTCAGATCGGCGAGCGTCGTGGCATCGCTTGGGTCGGCTAGGTGGTTAGGGAACTGGCCGTCGACATCGCAAAACAGCGGTAAGACATGGCAACCGATACCCTTGATGAGTGGCGGTGCGAAGCGGCCGACAATGCCATTGCCACAGTCGATCACCACCTTGAGTGGGCGCTGGGCTCGGACATCGTCTCGAATGCGAGTTAGATAGGCGCCGGAGACATCCTGACTGCTTAACTGGCCCTGACCGCTGTCGTGTTTTTGGGCGACGATGCGCAGGTAGAGACCCTTGAGTTCCTCAGCCTCCAACATATGCCCGCCGATCACAACCCTGAAGCCATTGTAAGTCGCTTGATGATGACTGCCGGTGATCATCACGCACGCCGCCACCTTGAGCTGTGCACAGGCGAAGTAGCATAGTGGTGTGGCCACTGCGCCAATATCGATCACATCCCGCCCGCTGGCCAACAGTCCGCGGATGAGCGCCTGCGCCAGATCGGAACTGGATAGCCGGCCATCTCGGCCGACAATGAGCGTCTGCTGATTGCGTGCCTGAGCTTCTGTACCAATCGCCAGGCCAATTTGCAGCGTGGCATCCAGGGTCAACGCCTGGCCCACGATGCCGCCGATGTGATCGTCCCGAAACAGATCGGATGCGACCTCAATGACGGGCCGGGTCGCAGGTGCCGTCTGCATGCCGAGCAGATCGTTGTCGCTGTCGATCATCGTCACCTCGAAGGGCTCTTGCGCCCCGGCCCGGATCATTGGGCTCCCGGCGGACGACTGGGGCATATTGTGCTGGGCATTCTTGGCTGCCGTCGGCGTGCTTTTGCCCATGCGCACCCGGTTGACCGCCTGGGCCAGGGTTGAAAATAAGGCGGTGTGAAAATCGACCTTAATCGGTTGTTGGTCATGCAGCTGTTTGGCGAAGGCACTGGCATCGTGCCGTAGCCGCTGCTGGAGTCCTCGCATGGCCAAAACGATCGGCAAGATACACATCAGGAGCAGCGCAGCATATATCAACCACATCGATCGGCTCGAGACGATCATCGCATAGACAAGATCATCGCCGGGCCGATAGGCTAGGGTCCAGTTGGGGTTGCTGGAGCGCAGGCGGATCAGGTTATTACTATTTTGGGTGCCATAGGCCAAGAGGGTTTGGGTCGAGCTGCCGGCAAACTGCTGTTCGATCACTAGGCTGCCCGTTAGGCTGTCGATGGCTGCCAGTTGATGGCTCAGATACTGAAGTGACTGAGCGATGGCCAGGGTGCCGATCAGTCGGCCCGCCTCGTTACGGACCGCTGTCACCGACTGCAGATAGGCCACACCCTGATCTTGATGGGCTTCGATCGGCACAACCTGGCCCTGTTCGGCACGACGAATCATATCCAATGCGGCGTGGGATAGCGGCGGCGAGCTGTCTTGCTGGACTTGGGCCCGACGCAAGGGGAATAGGTGAACCGACAAACCATCGGCCACCTGACCGGCAATGCGCTGGGCTGACTCGGCCCGTTGTTGAGGATCGCTTTGGCCAATTTTCTCGATCACATCGGGGCTGCTGGCGATCTGCGCCATCAAGGCCGCGTGCTGCAGCAAGACATTGTTGATATTGGCCTGATATTGGCCGGCCAGGGTCTCAATCAGGACCGTACGATGGCGTTGATTGACCGGATCGATGTGCAGGGACGAGAGAAAGTAGCCCGCCGCGGCGATCGATAGGGTTATCAAGGCAATTGGAAAATAAAGGAAAGACAAGACGCTTCTGTTGCCTCTGCCGCCTTTCGATGTTCGAGCCGACTGCTTTCTGGTTGGTTTCTTAGTGGCCACAGCAGGTCCCTCGATAGGCTGGAATGTGAACAAAGGTCGATAAACCTCAGTTCATTAAAGCAGGCCCCAGTCCCTTTTGCCCATTATCCCGCGAGCGATGGTGCGAACCTGGTGCCGTGCCTTAAATAACCCACCGGATCGAACGAGCTTTAGCCCCGACCCGTGCTGCCGAAACCGCCGGTGCCGCGGTCAGTCGGTGCAAAGGCCTCGACCAGTGTGAAGTTGGCCTGCAACACTGGAAGCAAAACCAGTTGCGCGATGCGATCGCCCGGTTCGATGGTGAACGCGCTGTGGCCTCGGTTCCAGCACGACACCATCAGTTCACCCTGATAGTCGGAATCGATCAACCCGACCAGGTTTCCGAGCACGATGCCGTGCTTATGGCCCAGTCCAGAGCGCGGTAAAATGGTCGCCGCGATCGAGGGGTCGTCGAGAAAGATCGCCAAGCCGGTACTGATCAGCTGGGTCTGACCCGGCTCGAGCGTGAGCGGCTCGGACAGACAGGCGCGCAGATCCATGCCAGCCGAGCCGGGCGTGCCATAGGTGGGCAGTTCGAATTCGGTACCCATGCGCGGGTCGAGGATTTTTAGCTGTACGTTAGGACGGTTCATGGTGCAGATCCAAATTGATGATTTGTTGAAGGATAAAGTCAGCCACGGCGGACTTGTCGGCGGGCCCAAAGGCCAAGGTGCCGTGCGCGCTGACCCATAGGATTTCATTGTGCTCCGCGCCGAAGCCGATATCGGTGCGCGACACGTCATTGGCCACGACCGCATCGACCCGCTTCGTGGTCAGTTTTTTACCGGCGTGCTGCTCTAAATGCTCCGTTTCGGCCGCGAAGGCAATAACGCGTCGAGGTCGCAACGGATGCTGCGCGACCATCGCAATGATGTCCGGATTTTCGACCAGCGCCAGGGTTGGGGCGGGACCACTTGAGTCCTTCTTGATTTTTTGCTCGGCCACCGAGCTCAGTCGAAAGTCGGCCACCGCAGCGGTGCCAATAAAGATGTCGCAGCGCGTTAGGGCGGTGCTTGCGGCGCTGTGCATATCGAGCGCGGAGAGCACATCGATGCGCTCCACACCCGCTGGGGTGGGTAGGCTGACCGGGCCGGCGATTAGACACACCTCGGCGCCCAGGCGAGCTGCCGACCGGGCCAAGGCGAAGCCCATCTTGCCCGAGCTGTTGTTCGACAGGTAGCGCACCGGATCGATCGCCTCACGGGTTGGGCCGGCGCTGATCACCACCCGTTGACCGGCCAGCGGCCCTTGGGCAAAGCAGGCCGCCGTGCTGGCGACCAAATCCGTCGGCTCCATCATGCGTCCCGCACCGACATCACCACAGGCCTGAAATCCGGCGTCCGGACCAAACCAGTGCACATTCGTCAGGCGGGCACGCAGGGCGGCGATATTGTGTTGCGTGGTGGCGTGGTGCCACATCTTTTCATTCATCGACGGTGCCAGCGCGACCGGTGCCTCGGTCGCCAGCAGCAGGGTGGTCAACAGATCATTGGCGATGCCAGCCTGCATTCGAGCGATAAAGTCGGCCGTCGCCGGCGCTACAATGACCAGATCGGCCCAGCGTGCCAATTCGATATGGCCCATGCCCAGTTCCGCCTGCTCATCCAACAGGCTGCGACTGACCGGGTTGCCGGACAGCGCCTGTAGGGTTAGCGGGGTGATAAAATGTTGCGCCGCCTCGGTCATCACCACCCGAACCTCGGCGCCAGCCTTGATAAACAGACGCACCAATTCGGCCGACTTATAGGCTGCTATGCCACCCGTGATGCCAACCACTATATGTTTATTGTGCAGTGCGCTGAGTGTCATGATGAAGTGCCTGTCGGTAAAGTTTCCGCTTGGATGCGTTGGTCGGTCTTGAGTTCCCGTTTCGGTTTGATATGGTTACCCAATATAACCCATCAGTAACCTCGGCCCAGGACGGGCAGGATAGCATAGGTTGTCGGGATATGGGTTCACTGCCATCCTGCTCAGCGAGCCAAAAGGACTGCCCGTGTCGATCAAACAATGGCCCGCCGCATCGCGCCCGCGGGAAAAACTCTTGCTCCAAGGAGCTGACGCCTTATCGGATGCCGAGCTGTTGGCCATCTTCTTGAGAACCGGCCTGCCCGGTCTCGATGCCGTCGGCCTAGCCCAATCGATCCTTAACCGCTTCGGCTCACTGGCGAGCCTGTTTCAGGCCAACCAGCGCCAGTTTTGTCAGGGTCCTGGTTTGGGCCCAGCCAAGTTCGTCCAATTACAGGCCGTGGTAGAAATGAGTCGCCGTTATCTCAAGGCCGAACTGATTGCTAAGCCGGCACTCGCATCGCCCGGCGACACCCGGCGGTTTCTCTTGGCGCAGATGCGTGACCTGACCAGCGAACAGTTCGCCTGTATCTGGCTGGACAGTCAGCATCGCGTGCTGCGTTTCGAAACCCTTTTCCACGGCACGCTCGACCGTGCCGCCGTCTATCCGCGCGAAGTGGTTAAGGCGGCGCTCAGCTGCAATGCCGGCGCGGTGATTCTTGCGCACAATCATCCCAGCGGCATTGCCGAGCCGAGCAGCGCCGATCGAGTGCTCACCGAGCGGATCCAGGCCGCACTGGCCACCATCGACGTGCAGCTGCTCGATCACATGGTGGTCGGGCAGGGCGTGGTAATTAGTTTTGCCGAACGGGGTCTGTTATAGTCGTTTAAAACGCGCAAAGCCTTATGTTCTGGGGTGTTGCACGGAGCTTAGTGGTTGAGTCGTTGAGTCGCCATGGACAAAAAAACAGCAAATGTTCTTGAGCTTCGTTGTTTGTTCTGGTATAAAACGCGCCTCTTTGAATCAGGGCCCCAGGTCTCGAGGAGCTTAGTTAGAGTTTCAATCGCGTTTTGGTCACCCAAATACTGCTTGAAGCGCTGTTTAGATTTCATACGAAACTATGCCATTGGCGTTTTGTCTTGAAGCTCGAATCATTAAGTGATTCGTCCATGTCGAAACGGCACTAATGCACTAAGCACTCAAACTGCCTGCGGTCGAATTTTTGTAAATGCGGTGTCACCGACAATTAGAGGCGACAGATAATGTCTAGAGTTTGCCAAGTTACTGGAAAACGTCCAGTAACAGGGAATAATGTTTCCCACTCACAAATTAAAACTAAGCGTCGGTTTTTACCGAACCTTCACTCTCACCGTTTTTGGGTTGAGGGCGAAAAACGCTTCGTTAAGCTGCGTATCTCTGCAAAGGGTATGCGCATCATCGACAAACGGGGTATAGAGTCTGTATTAACAGATTTACGTGCCCGTGGTGAAAAAGTTTAAGGGGTCCAAAAGATGGCACGCGATAAAATTCGTTTAGTAAGTTCTGCCGGTACCGGTTATTTTTACACGACCGACAAGAACAAGCGTACGACTCCAGATAAGCTGGAATTCAAGAAGTACGATCCAAAAATTCGTCAGCACGTGATGTTTAAAGAAGCCAAGATCAAGTAATTAGTTTGGCTCTTATAAAAAAACCCGGTCCTGCCGGGTTTTTGTGTTTCCGAAACCTAAAAATTCTTACGGTTGGAGTCAGTCGGCCCACCGCCGCTTAGCTTTTGGGCGCTGCCCCGCCTGTTGACGCGAGTGCCGATCATGCAACTCCGCACCAGCACGAAAATCATTCCAAAAAGGCAACAGTCTATTCACCGTTAGAGGAAGACATCGCCGCTCGAGCCAGTAAACTGAAGGTCGATGCAACGAGGATAATCCCGTATGTGGTGGGCAACAATTCGTACCGTTCTGTTTTATTTGCTGGTAGTGCCCTTTACGCTGACCTGGGCGGCCTTCTTTGGCCTGTTTGCCTATATGATCCCCTATCCACTGCGTTACTACCTGGTGATTGGCGCCTGGGCTCGCGGCATGCACCTGTGCACCCAATACATCCTTGGTATCCGAGTCCGGGTGCACGGCCTAGAAAATGTGCCGCCTCAGGCCTGTGTGATCGTCGCGAATCACCAATCGGCTTGGGAAACTTATTTTTTGCAGCTGCTGTTTCATCCCCAGTCCCAAGTCGCCAAGGCCAGCCTGCTCAAGATCCCGCTGTTCGGCTGGACCTTTGCGATGATGAAACCCATCGCGATCGATCGCACCAACAAACGCCACGCCATGACGCAAGTTATCGAGCTCGGTTCGCAACGCATTGCCGAAGGCAACTCGGTGTTGATCTTCCCCGAAGGCACTCGAGCCTCACCGCATCAGTTGTTGCCCTTTCGTCAGGGCGGCGCGCTGCTGGCTAAGGCGGCCGGCTGTGTGATGGTGCCGGTGTCCCATAATGCCGGGCAGTATTGGCGTAACGATCAGTTTGCCAAGCGGGCTGGCACTATCGACATTCACATTCACCCCGCGCTGGACAGCAGCACGGCGGACGCGGCGGACTTGATGGCCAATGCCGCAAGCATCATTAGCAACCAGTTGCATGGCCGGGTCAGTTAATCGATTGGACACAAAAAAGCCGAGACAGATTCTGCCTCGGCTCGACATTGTAATTTTGCTCGTGCTTAACTCTGCTGGTCAATAGCCTGTTGGATTTGCTCGATGGGGTAGGCGCCCTTGAGGATAACATCGCCCACTACAAAGGCCGGTGTGCCAGTAATACCGAGCTGTTGGGCCAGCGTGGCGGTCTGCTGCAGATGCAGGCCAACCTTCGGGTCGGTCAGCACGGCCTCTATCGGTGCCCGATCCAATGCCAGCTTGTCGACCACGGTCCAGACATCATTGGCTGAACGCAGGCTTCTCATCGATAAGAGGGCGCGATGAAAATCCTCATATTGATCTGGGAAGGCGAGGTTGACGGCCAAGGCGATTTTAGCCGCTTCACCGGATGACTCCGACAGGATCGGCCATTCCTTATAAACGACCCGCAAGTTCGGATTCTGTTTAATCAAGGTCTGCAACACCGTACCGGAGCGTTTGCAGTAACCGCAGTTATAATCAAAAAACTCCACCAAGGTGACGGTGCCGTCCGCGTTGCCACCAACCGGATCGATCGGGTTATTGAACAGCAGGTCGCCCATCTGCTGCAACGCGGCGCCCTCTTGCCGACCCTGCTGTTGTTCTGCCTCTTTTTGCAAAATATCGATGGCTTCGTAAATCACCTCGGGGTGGGTCAGAATATACTCCCGGACCATCGAGCCTATTTCATCCTTGGTGAACTCTTCCGCCTGCGAAAACCCCGTGGTGGCAGCGAGAAGCCCGACGCTTAAGAGCAGAGGGGCGCAAAATTTAATGGTTTTCATACGGACTCCAGTAGATAGACGGATTGTTCAGGCCGGTATAGTGAGCTGTGCTGCCTCGCTCGGGGTTCTTAGCGTTCTATAGCCGTCTGAAATAAAAATTTTCAACAATGGATTGAGGATCGGCCTAAAGCCGATTCTGGCTTTGGTTATGACACAATCGATCGATAATAGCCTGATGTGCCAGTGCAGACGAGCGAAAGCCGGTAATGATTGCGTCAACAATGCACGACTGATCTTCAGTTTTAGGATGCCGTACCCGATCGGCCTAGGATAGCTAATGGTCGGCCATCTTCTCGACCAGGGTCGGCGGTTGCAATATCTGTCCAGCGACCCAGGTCCAATAACAGATCATGATGGTGAGCCAAAAGTCGAGTTGTTCGATGGCCGCATCGGGGCTCCATTCTGCCAGCAAGGTAGGGCCCGCACCGTGCTGAATTTGCGCCTGTAGCGTCTTGGCATCGCCCAGCAGAAGCGGTAAGGCAGGCAATTTGGCGCTTTGCTCCAGCCATTTGCGATAGAGCAGCATCAACTGCTT
>JBLHFL010000006.1:0-24420 GCA_047618105.1 Granulosicoccus sp. | reverse complement strand
ATCTGCTCTAAAATCGCGGTCGAACGGCTATCAATCTGCTCAATCTGTTGCAGATGGTCACTTAAGTGATGACTGACCTGATCTTCGGTCGCAGCGACAAAGCCCAATGAATAGCGATCTCCCGCGGCACCGGCCAGCGCCCCCAGACCAAAAGACAGGCCATAGAAAATGGGGTTCATCCAACTGGTGCGGCCCTGCAACTCCTGCAAGCGCTGGTCACACCAGGCCAGATGGTCGAGCTCTTCTTGCGCGGCCAAGGTCATCTTAGCGCGTACCGTCGGCAACCGGGCGGTGAGTGCCTGACCCTGATACAAACCCTGAGCACAGACCTCGCCGCTGTGATTGATACGCATCAAGCCGACACTGTGACGTCGCTCGGTATCACTCAGCTCGCTCTGGGCTATGGTCTGTGCCGGGCTGACGGCGCGGGCGCTGACGGCACCTGGTGTCAGGGTGCGCAGCGCATTGTCGAATTGACCAATTAATCGGTCAGTAAAAGAGAGAATTCTTGGCATGGATGTTTTCCCGGTTTTTCATGATTGTCGGCATAGCACGGTTAAGGGTCTGGTGTAAGGCTCGAGCGGATACCGGCTTGGACAGAAAATATTCCCTTCCCGACTCACCCCCGCTAACGTCATTGGCCAGTTCGTCGGTCCCGGTCATCATAATAATAACGATGTCCTTATTGAGGCTACCATCCTGACGGATCCGTTGGGCCAGCTCAGCACCGGTCATGGTTGGCATATTTTGGTCCAATATTAGCACATCGACCGGCAGGCCTTTATGGTATTCGTTATGCAAATTGGCCAGTGCCGATTGGCCATTGCTCATGCTTAGCACATCGACCGCCCAACTCTTGGCCACGTGCTCAATAACCTTGCGGCAGGTCAGATTATCGTCGACCACCATCAGACGTAGATCTTCCGGCAGCGGCGTGCTGCTGGTCGTTTTACCGCTCTCCAGGTCAGGCACGCTGGCCAGAGGCAGATCGACCCAAACGCTGGTGCCCCTGCGTAATTCGCTGCTAAGCGTTAATTGTCCTCCCAAGATACCAACCAAATACTTGCTGATCGGCAAACCCAGATGCACGTCCTTGGGCAATTGCTGTTTGGCATCCTGGCTGTCTGGAAAGTGAAACAGACGAGCCTTTGAGTCCTTTGCCATGCCCGGCCCGGTATCGGTAATAGCAAATCGGATACGCTGATTTTGCCATGGCTTCACTTGCAGCAAGACCTCACCATGTTCGGTAAATTTTAGCGCGTTGTCGAGCAGGTTCGAGAGAATCTGACCGACGATATGGGCATTGCCGCTATATTGGGTCGGTATATCGGGCGCAATATCGAGCACCAACTCTAGGTGTTTGCTATGGGCAATACGGGAAAAAGGTTGAACTGTATCTTCAATAAGATCAAAAAGGTCGAATTCATCATCGTTTTCCGGCAGGCGGTTTAGGCCGATGCGGATCAAATTCTGCAACTGATCTGCCTCACGCAGCAAAGCAAAGCCAGCATTTTGCACCGTGTTGACATAGTCCTGTTGGTGCGCCGACAGCGTGGTGTCCTGCATAAGCTCGGCCATACCCAGCACGCCATTGATTGGGCCGCGAATATCGTGATTCAGTTTTCTTAACAGCGGCCAGTGTACATCGGGGATAACGAGCCCCTCAACCGCCAGTCGGGCACCCTTAGTTTTTGCAGCCTGCCAACTGGCGAGGGTGATCAGGATGGCCGCCAGCACCGCCATGAGGCTGAGTGAGTACAGCATCGCCCCAGTGGTCGATAGCAAGCCCATCAGGATCAGGGTGGTGCAAATGAAGTAGCTCATCAGCACCAGGCAGCCCGCCAAGGCGAGGCGCTCTGAGAAGCTGTTGGGGCCACTCTCTATCCAGTAGAGGCTGATAACGATCATAGCCATCGGGATAACGAATCTGTGTACCGCCAGCAGGTCGATGGTAAATGGCAAGCAGGCCAGTCCGACCAAAATGATCAACAATCGGCCGAGCCAGATCAGTGCATCGGCTATCCAGGTGGAAAATTGATCGGCGCGCATCGTAGTGAGCATGCCGGCCATGGCCATCAGGGTTAGAAAGGCCCCGACATTAATGGCGCCCACCTCGATATAGGCGATATTCGTTAGCCAATGGGTGATATGACCGTTCCAGCCGTTCAGATTGATCAACATACCCAGATTGAGCAGGGCTGCCCAGATGGGAGTGCTAATCCGAAAGCGGTAATAGGCAAAACAGCTGATGCCTATGGCCATCAGGACCAGCGTGAGCGCTAGTACATTAAGCTGTAGCCTGGTGCGCATTGCGCGAATTAGAGTAGCCTCATCGACCAGGCGCACGGCCATGTTGGTCGCAAAGACGGGGTTAATCTTGAGGAACAGCTGCGAAATACCAGGTTCCAGCCCTATGGGCAAAATATAGTTACCCAGTTGATAAGGCCGGTCGTTCAAGCCAATATCGGCTCCGGTGGCAACGTATTGATAACCATTTTCGGCGTCGAGGTTATAATACAGCTCTGCCGAGGCCAAATAGGGGGCGTCAAGAATCAGAAACAGACGCACCGAGCGTTCGGTCAGATTATCGACGGCGAAGGTGAGCCAGGTTTCCGATAATAGCTGATTGTATCCGATTATCGAGCCGTGGACTGGGGTGAACTGGCGCTGGATAGCGGGGCTGATCACCTCAAGAATAGGGTATCGATCAGTTGGCGTATTGAGGTAGTCGCTGTTTAAGGCCACATTTGCATTGAGATCGGATTGATCGATCGGAATGGCTTCGAAGCCCTGGGCCAAAGACCAGAAGTTGGTGAACAGGCACAGCAGCAGCAGGCGTTTCAGCATGGGGACCCACTATCCGGTAAGAGCGAATAGTTAGTATAGCGGCGGTGGCGCTATCGGTGAAACGACAGGGGAATTATTTGAGAAAAGCCCCACACATAGCACATCGATCGGCGCAGGCTTAGAGGGCCGATCGATGTGCTGGCACCGACCGGTGCTCAGCATATTTGGCCGGTAGTTGCAGTTTCGATCAGGTGTCGCGGTTGATCGCCTTGTGACCGATGTCGGTGCGGTAATAGGCACCTTGCCATTTGATCTCCGCCACGCCCAGGTAAGCCTGTGCTTGTGCCAGCGCAACCGTGTCGCCCAGAGCCGTAACGCAGAGTACGCGCCCGCCTTGAGTGACCAGACCCTGTTCGGCATCGAGCCGAGTGCCGGCTTGAAATACCTTAGTGCCAGCCCGTTCTGCCGCCGCAATGCCGGCGATCGGGTCGCCTTGGCGATAGTCGAACGGATAGCCGCCGGCAGACATAACCACACCAACGGCGGCGCGCTTATCCCAGAGTGCCGTCTGCTCGGCCAATTGACCGTTGATGGCCGCCAAACACAACTGGCCCAGATCGGATTGCAGACGCATCATAATGGGTTGGGTTTCCGGATCGCCGAAGCGGCAATTGAATTCCAACACATAGGGGGTGCCATCGGCTGCGACCATAATGCCGGCATAGAGAAACCCGCGGTAGCGATTGCCTTCGGCGGCCATGCCCCGAACCGTCGGGTAAATGACCTCTGCCATAATCCGCTGGTGAATGGCATCGCTGACCACCGGTGCCGGTGAGTAAGCCCCCATGCCGCCGGTGTTGGGGCCCTGATCGCCATTGTCGCGCGCCTTATGATCCTGTGAGGTGGCTAGAACCAAGACGTCCTCACCATCGACCATGACGATAAAGCTGGCCTCTTCACCGCTCAGGAACTGTTCTACCACGACACGCGCGCCAGCTGCACCAAACTTATTGCCTGAAAGCATATCCCGGACCGCTTCGATGGCCTCGGCATTGGTCTGAGCCAGGATGACGCCCTTACCCGCGGCTAGGCCGTCAGCCTTGACGACTATCGGCGCGCCCTTGGCCTCGATATAAGCAATGGCTTCACTTTCATCGGTAAACACGCCATAAAATGCCGTTGGAATCTGGTGTCGGGCAAGGAAATCCTTGGCAAAGGACTTGGAGCCTTCCAGCTGAGCCGCGGCCTGAGTGGGTCCAAATACCGCGAGTCCCTGGGCTTCAAAAAAGTCCACGATACCAGCCACCAGCGGCACTTCGGGGCCGACGATGGTCAGTTCGACCTCATTGGTTCGAGCAAAGTCGGCCAGGCCGGCAAAATCCAGCACGTCGAGTGCAACGTTTTCAATACCCGGTTCTGCGGCGGTGCCGGCATTACCCGGGGCAACAAAGGTGCGCCCAGCGGATTCAGCTTGGCTAGCGCGCCAAGCCAGGGCGTGTTCGCGCCCGCCATTGCCAATAATCAATATGTTCATAATGCTATCCTCTAGTGGCGGAAATGGCGCATGCCGGTAAAGACCATGGCAATGCCGTGCTCATCGGCCGCGGCTATAACTTCGTTGTCGCGCATACTGCCGCCGGGCTGAATAACCGCGCTGACGCCCATCTCGGCGGCCTGATCCAGACTGTCGCGGAAGGGCAAGAAGGCCTCGGAGGCCATCGCCGAGCCGGTGATCTCCAGCCCCTCATCCTTGGCCTTGATGTTCGCGATGATGGCGCTGTAAACCCGGCTCATCTGGCCTGCACCGATACCGGTGGTGAGGCCGTCTTTGGCGTAGACGATGGCATTGGATTTAACGAATTTGGCCACTTTCCAAGCAAATAAGAGATCTTCTATCTGCCGTTGTGTGGGCGCCAGTTTGGTCACCACGCTTAGATCGTCTGCGCCGATCATACCCAAATCCCGATCCTGGACCAGTAAACCGCCGGTCACCCGCTTGAAATCGAGCGCCGGGGTCGGGGTTGACCAATAGCCGCAGGCGAGCAGTCGTATATTCGGCTTGGTGGCAACCAGGGCAGCGGCTTCGGCGGAGACCGAGGGCGCAATGATCACCTCGACAAACTGTTTGCCGATGATGGCATCGGCCGCGGCCACATCGAGCTCCCGGTTAAAGGCAATGATGCCACCAAAGGCTGACGTGGTATCGACCGAAAAGGCACGTTGATAGGCCTCTTTTAGCGTTGCGCCGGTGGCCACACCACAGGGGTTGGCATGCTTGACGATAACGCAGGCCGGGGCGGAAAAGCTCTTCACACATTCCAACGCCGCGTCGGTATCGGCAATATTGTTGTAACTCAGGGCCTTACCTTGCAGCGTGGTGATGGTGGCAATGCCCGCTTCGCTGGCACCGTCTTCGACATAGAAGGCTGCGCGCTGATGTGGGTTTTCGCCATAGCGCATTATATCTTTCAAGATGAACTGGCTATTGAAGGTATTGGGGAAGTCGGCACGCTCTGGGATTGCCGAGGCTGGTGTGTCGACCGGCACCGTACCGAGATAGTTGGCGATCATGCCATCGTACTGGGCGGTATGTTCAAAGGCGGCACGTGCCAGTGCAAAGCGGGTGGCGGCGCTGAAACCCCCATCCAGGTCCCACTGTTCGATCAGCTCCGGGTATCGGTCGGCGCTGACCACGATGGCAACGTCCTTATGGTTCTTGGCCGCCGAGCGGACCATGGTAGGCCCGCCGATATCGATGTTTTCGATCGCGTCGGCCAAGCTGCAGTCGGCATTGGCAATGGTTTGGGCAAAGGGATAGAGGTTCACTACGACCAGATCGATAGCGCTGATGCCGTGTTCAAGCATAACCTCATCGTCGATGCCGCGCCGTCCCAGTATCCCGCCGTGGATCAGTGGGTGCAGGGTTTTGACGCGACCGGCCATCATTTCGGGGAACGCGGTCACTTGGGACACTTCGGTGACCTCTATATCGTTCTGTTGCAGCAGCTTAAAGGTGCCCCCGGTGGAGATAAGGGCAACGCCGCGCTCGCGCAAGGCGCGGGCAAACTCGACAATACCGGTCTTATCGGAAACGCTGATTAGGGCGCGTTTAGGGGCAATTACGGATGCAGATTGGCTCATGGAGTCCTCAAAACGGGTCATAGTGGTTAAAATTTGATTGATCGGTCAAAAAATAATGGCGCAGAATGAACAAAGGCGACCGCAGTCGCCTTTCATCAGATCCTTAAAGAAGCCCGTACTCCTTCAGCTTTTTGCGTAAGGTCCCGCGATTTAAGCCCAACACCTTGCTGGCCTTGGTTTGATTGTCGCGGCAATAGCGCATCACCGCCTCCAACATGGGTGCCTCGACCTCGGTCAGGACCATCTGGTGGACGTTGGTAACGTCCTGCCCCTCAAGATGGGAAAAATAATTGCGCATGGCAATTTCAACGCTGTCACGCAAGGTCTGGGGATGTTCGGCGGCCGCCTGGTAAGTCAGGCTGTCGGGAGAATCGCTCTTGGGCGCGAAAGTATCTAGGTTCATGCGGTGTTTTCCTTAAGTCGTTCAAAATTGTCAAAAAGTGTATTGATTGCGCCGAGTTGCAGTTGACTGCTCTCAAGCAGAATAATCTCTTGGTAACTGTGTTTGGGTAGGCCTTGTCCGCCTAAATACCAACCCAGATGCTTGCGTGCAATGCGCACGCCCATAAAGTCACCGTAAAATTGGTGCAGTGCCTGAACATGTTCGTTCAGGGTACGCTGAACGGTGTCAATATCCGGTTTCGGCAGCTCTTCACCGGTCAATAAGAAGTGATTGATTGCATTGAAAATCCATGGATTGCCCTGAGCGGCCCGGCCAATCATGACTCCGTCGGCTCCGGTCAGATGCAATACAGCCTTGGCCTTATGGACGCTGTCAATGTCGCCGTTGGCCAGTACTGGGATACCAACTGCCTGTTTGACCGCGGCGATGGTCTCGTATTCGGCTTCACCCCGAAAGGCATCGGCACGGGTTCGGCCATGAACTGATAAGAGGGCGATGCCGCAGTCCTCTGCCATCTTGGCAATGCGTACGGCATTTTTCAATTCCGCGTCCCAGCCCGTTCGGATTTTCAGCGTCACCGGAACATCTACGGCCGCGGTGACAGCTCGCAAGATATCGGCAACCAGCTGTTCGTCTTTAAGCAAGGCCGAGCCGGCGGCACGGTTACAGACCTTTTTGGCCGGGCACCCCATGTTGATGTCGATGATTTGAGCCCCCAAGACGACATTTTCGCGTGCGGCGTCAGCCATCATGGTGGGCTCACCGCCGGCTATCTGGACGCTGATCGGTTCACCTTCGCCGTCATGGTTCAGTCGCCATTGGGATTTATTGCTTTTCCATAGGCGAGTGTCACTCGTCACCATTTCTGAAACCACTAAGCCAGCCCCTAAGGCCCGGCAGAGTTTGCGAAAGGGTTGATCTGTAACACCAGCCATCGGCGCAAGCACCGTCGGCTGTTCTATGGTATAGGGTCCAATTTTAAACACAATAAATCGTTCAAAAAACGCTCAAATCAGGGGCGCGGAAGCATAGCGGTTCTTGGAGGCTAAAGAAAGTGAGAACTTTGCAATAGAGCCATTATTTCAGGCTTTTTGTTGCCTTGGGGTAGAAACCCAAGGCGGACTCCCGCGGTCACGCTAAAGCTTGGGTTTTCAACGGGTTAGCTCTGGATCGCAGCATAGCGCCGATTAGGAAGGGCTTAATAATAGTTGGTAGTTGACTGCGCCGGTCACCGGCGTTCTGATCGCTAGAGAAACATAAATTCGGGTATTAATTGGCATCAGTTTGACCCCGGTTAATTCACCCTTAAGATACTCATCCGGATGATACTGTTGATCGGCCACCAGCTTGCCATTGACGTCAGTGTATTGCAGTAGTAACAACGGAAAAGCCTGCTTAAAGGGTGCTCTATTGGTCAAAACAATATCGACCATGCGCATATCTTTCAGATTCGGATCCTTATGCTCGCGCACCAGCAGGGAGCTTCGGATCTTGTCCAAGTCTACTTGGGCCGGTAGGCTGCAGCCGAGGATGTCGCAGGCGCTTTGATAAAGACCGCGCCATTGATCCATACGCGCGTACTGATCCCGTTCCAGCCAAGCCCACTGACCGGCCAATACTAAGAGCAATGCAACCACTGCAACCCAACCTAGCGGCCGCAATCGATCTAACCGACCATCGATATGAAAATCGAGATCCGGAGCGTGGTTGACCTTGTTGACCACCTGCGACGCGGTCGGAGTCATCGGGAAGTCAGGCTCAAAAGCCATGGGCTTCTTTGTCAGAGCAGTGGGTTTCGAGGTTGACTCTGGTTGAGACGCCACTTTACGTTGATTTTCCGCTCGAGAATCGAACATGGCTCGCTCGGGGTTAAGCCGAGTATCGTTCTCAAGTTCTTCAAGAATCGACTCGGCCCATCGTTCATCTTGTTCATTGGGATCGGTCAATTCCGGTTCATTGAGTGCTTGCGCTTCGCGCTGAAAATGATCGACCTTTCTGTTCGATTTAGAGACGGAGTCGTTTAAACTCTGGAAACTATCTGATAGCTCGCCAAAACCCTCGTCCGATTCGTCGTCGCCGAACAGTCGATCATCGTCACCATCGGCAAACACAAATTCGTCATCATCGGCCGAGAACCCAGCAAACTCGGGCGCTGCCGGGGGTCGCTGTTTGGGTTTGTTGGCACTTGATGGTTTGGCTGCTTCTTTAGGCTTATCGGTCTTAGCGGTTGTCGGGCGAGTGGCCGACAATGGGGCAGTAACGAGATGGTTTCTGGCACCGAATACTTGCAAGCACGCACCGCAACGAACCGATCCATTGGCCACGGCCAACTGTTCGCTTCGAACCCGGAACGATGTCCCACAATGGGGGCATTGCGTAATAAACGATTCAACCATTACTGTATATCCTTGGGCATACATGCATCATAAAATTATTGTTATGATAGGCGGCTAAAGCCCTGCAAAGTCGATAGCCGATTTCGAAGCTTCTAACAGGGGCCTGAAATCAAGCCGAAGCGGTTGGCCGGGCCGAACGAGCCAAGATTATAGCCGATACTAGAGCTCTTTGCGCAGACCGCTTAAGCGCACCCAACCGTCCAAGGTGACCACCGGATCGAATGCGATGGTAGCGCTATAGGCGTCCATAACAGCGTCAGCCTGATGGGCCAATATACCGGAAAGTACCAAGGGTTGTCCGGGATTTAGGTAGCCAGCGATAGCCTCATTGAGATCACATAAGGGACCGGCCAAGATATTGGCGATCACTACCTGGTAATGACTTTCTAAGGCACTGCTATCGGTAGTAACAAAATACCGTTCTGCGGAGATATCATTTACCGCCGCGTTATTGTCTGTGGCGATTAGTGCTTGTGGGTCAATATCGATACCCGTCATGCGCCCTGCACCCAGCAATAGGGCCGCTAGCCCCAAAATGCCCGAGCCACAGCCATAATCCAAGATCGTATCGCCAGGCCGGATATGGTCGTTTAACCATTGCAAGCAAAGAAAAGTCGTGGGGTGTGTGCCGGTACCAAACGCCAGGCCGGGGTCCAGCTTTAGGTTGACCCCAGCCGGATTTGGGGGCGTTTGCCAGGAGGGTACGATCCACAGGCGATCACCACAGGCGATCGGTTTGAAATTATCCATCCACTCCCGTTCCCAATCCTTATCTTCCAAAATTTCGGTGCTGATTGCAGCAACCCTAAGCTGGTGAGCGTCAATAACGGAATCCATTAGCGCGAGCAGATGGGCGACATCAATATCCTCTTCAAATAGGCCCTGAATGGTGGTGTGCTGCCACAGCGGTGTGGTGCCGCGGATCGGTTCGTAAACCGGTTGATCGTCGGTGTCGATCAGGGTTACGGCTTTGCAGCCGGCCAGGAGCAGGGCATCTTCTAGTATTTCACTGTGCTCGGGCAAAGTGGCAAGTCGTATTTGTAACCAAGGCATCGGGTTATCTCAATAATTTTGCCAATAATAGCAGAGTGGGGGGGTGTTTTTGTACGTTTCCATACTCAAAATTAAAAGGCTCGGGCGACCTTGCGATGCCCGAGCCGTCGTTGGAGGCTACTGCTCGTCGGCTAACTTGTGCTCAAGGTAGTGAATATTGACACCACCTTCGATAAAAGCGGCATCGAGGACCAGTTTCTTGTGCAGGTCGATGTTGGTTCGAATGCCACCAATAACCAGTTCATCCAAGGCCGAGGCCATGCGCTTGAGGGCTTCGGCTCGGGTTGGTGCAAAGGTGATCAGCTTGCCGATCATCGAATCATAGAACGGTGGTACCGAGTAACCGGCGTAGATATGAGAGTCCCAACGCACCCCCAGGCCACCCGGAGGATGGAACTGAGTAATGCGACCCGGGCTGGGCATAAAGGTTACTGAATCTTCGGCATTGATACGGCATTCAAAGGCATGACCTTCAATCTTGACCTGATCCTGAGTGTAAGTCAGAGGCAGGCCCGCTGCTATATTCAATTGTTCCTTGATGATGTCGACACCGGTGACCATTTCGGAGACCGGATGTTCGACCTGAACACGAGTATTCATTTCAATAAAGTAGTAGTGGCCCGCTTCATAGAGAAACTCGAAGGTGCCGGCACCGCGGTAATTGATATCAATACAGGCCTTAACGCACGCATCCTGCACCGTTTTTCGTGCCGCTGGGTCGATGTGCGGTGCGGGGGCCTCTTCGAGTACCTTTTGATGCCGACGCTGCAAGGAGCAATCACGATCGCCCAAATGAATGGCGTGACCCTGGCCATCGGACAAGACCTGGATTTCAACATGGCGAGGATTGGTTAAAAACTTCTCCATGTAGACCGTGCCATCGCCAAAAGCTGCGGCGGCTTCGGTCTGGGTAATGGTGATGGAACTGAGCAGGTCCTGTTCTTTGTGGACCACGCGCATGCCGCGACCGCCGCCGCCAGACGCGGCCTTGATAATCACCGGATAACCGATACGTAGGGCAATGCTTTTGCATTTGTCCGGGTCCGTTGGCACGGCACCGTCAGAACCCGGCACGGTGGGAACACCAACTTTTTTCATGGCCTGAATGGCTGACACCTTGTCACCCATAAGTCGAATGACCGCGGCCGTTGGTCCAATAAACTTAAAGCCAGACTTTTCAACCTGCTCGGCGAAGTCGGCCCGTTCGGCCAAGAAGCCATAACCGGGGTGGATGGCATCCGCATGGGTCACTTCGGCCGCGGCAATGATCGCGGGAATATTGAGATAACTGTCGACCGAGGCGGCCGGTCCGATGCAGACGGCCTCATCAGCTAATTTGACGTGCTTCAGTTCTCGATCGGCGGTGGAATGAACGGCGACTGTTTTAATGCCGAGCTCTTTGCAGGCACGCAAAATACGCAGCGCAATTTCACCTCGATTGGCAATTAATACTTTGTTCAGCATGTGGCTACTCCGCTTAGCTGATCATGACCAGTGGTTGATCAAATTCAATCGGCTCACCGTTCTCGGCGAGAATGGCGGTTACGGTACCGCTCTTGTCGGCTTCGATTTGGTTCATCATCTTCATCGCTTCGATGATGCAGATGGTGTCACCGGCCGTGACCGTCTGGCCAATTTCAACAAAAGAAGCGCTGGTTGGTGACGGTGAACGATAAAAGGTACCCACCATCGGAGACTTGACGGCGTGGCCGGCAGGTTCAACTGGCGCTGGGCTAGCCGCTGGAGCCTCAGGCGCGGCAGCCGGTGCGGTCATCTGCATAGGGGCCTGTTGTGCAGCCTGAAAGGCATATTGGGCCGGTGCGGCGGCTAAGCGTGAGGTGCGGCTGATGCGAATGGATTCCTCGCCTTCAGAAATCTCAATTTCATCGATGTTGGATTCTTCCAACAACTCAATAAGCTTCTTGACCTTGCGAATGTCCATGCTGTGACCTCTAATTATTGTTGATTCTGTGGTGTTTTATTAGTTAAGTACTCGCTGGCCGCGGTAAGCGCCAAGAGATAGCTCGTTTGTCCAAAGCCAGCAATAACCCCAACCGCTATCGACGATAGGTAGGAGTGCTGACGAAAATCTTCTCGAGCGTGCACATTCGATAGGTGCAGCTCGATAAAGGGTGTCTTTACGCCTGCCAGGGCATCGCGAATTGCGATGCTGGTATGGGTAAAAGCACCGGGGTTGATCAATATCATGTCTGTACCATCGCTCAGGCTCTGATGAATTCGGTCAATCAGGACCCCTTCGTGGTTGCTCTGTAGATGGTCTAACGTGTGCCCCAAGGTGCTCGCATCCGCAGACAATTGCGCCACTATATCGGACAAGGTACTGGCACCATAAAGCTCTGGTTCACGTACCCCGAGTAGATTGAGATTTGGTCCATTTAGTAACAGCAACGATGCCATGGTTCACCCTGGTGTCTGAGTTTAAGTCTAGTTGCAGCGAAAAGTCGCTAAAAAACAACTAGCAGCCCACGATAATCAGGAAAAGACCAATGCACAACGGGTAGGGTGAATTTTAGTTGTGAAAAATGTTCAATAAATACTGTCTTTTACCAGTTTTGACCCCAAATATGCTCTACAGGCGCATGCACGACTCGTGATAGCGGCACCCAGGCGGACTTTCGGATGGAATGTGACCGCTGGCCTATTGGCAGGGCGCGGGTCTAGCGTTACCCTCGAGTGGCTATTTAATGGAGACGATTTAGCATGTTAAAGGTACGATTTAAGCGCTTTTGGAACGGTTTGAGACAAACATCGTCGAATTCTGCCGGCAACAAGGGTGTCGGGAAGAGTTTTAAATATTGGCTCATGGCCGGGTTAGGCCTGACTTTGGTGCTGTGGACGGCCCTCGGGGTTTATTGGAGTAATGCGCCGGCCGTGGCCGACGTGGTCACCCTTGCCGAACAGTCCGCCAAGTCCCAGGGCAAGCAACCGGTGGTCGGCTATACCACGGCCTTCACTTTGCGCCATCTGGCCGATACCCTGCTGACTAAGCAGGGCGGCTATCTGTCCAATGACGTCACCCCGCCGTCGATTTTTCTGGATAACATGCCCAGTTGGGAATTTGGTGTTGTGATTCAGGTTCGCGATCTATCCCGAGCCTTTCGTAAGGACCTCAGTCGGTCCCAATCCCAGTCCACAGAAGACCCGGATCTGGCCGAAGCCGAACCGCTGTTTAATTTCAACAACGACAGCTGGGTCTTGCCTTCAACCGAAGGCGAATATCGCAATGCTATCGGCTATATCGATAGCTATATGACACGTTTGGCCGACCCGGCCAACGGTCAGGCACAGTTTTATGCGCGCGCCGATAATCTGTCCAACTGGTTGCGAGATGTTGAAACTCGTCTGGGCTCGCTCTCACAACGCCTAAGCGCCTCGGTTGGCCAACAACGTTACAATACCGATATGGCCGGGCAAGCGAACGCTGAGCAATCCACCCCAACCGAAAAACAGTCGCAAATCAAGACGCCGCGTCTGTTGGTCGATAACGTGTTTTATGAAGCCAGGGGCACCTCTTGGGCACTGATCCATATGATGCGCGCGATCGAAGTCGATTTTGCACCGGTGCTCGAAGACAAAAATGCCTTGGTCAGTTTGCAGCAAATTATCCGTGAGCTGGAAGCCACTCAGGAAGCGATCTGGTCACCGATGATTCTCAACGGCAGTGGCTTCGGTCTAATACCCAGCCATTCTTTGGTGATGGCCAATTACATTTCGCGCGCCAATGCCGCTATTATCGATCTGCGGGAACTGCTGCAGAACGGCTAGGTGCGAGGCACCCATAAAAAAAGCGACCTAGGTCGCTTTTTTTATGCCGAACAAATGGCAATGCTATTACTTTTTGTCAGCTGCGAATGATTCGCTGATGATTGCACGCGCTCGATCGGCATCGGCCCAGCCCTTGACCTTGACCCATTTGCCTACTTCCAACGCCTTGTAGTTCTCGAAGAAGTGTTTGATTTGGGCCAGCAGCAACGGCGGCAGATCGGTGGCTTCCTTGACGTCGGTATAGAGGGCGCTGAGCTTGTCATGGGGTACGGCGATAACCTTGGCATCTTCACCGGCTTCGTCGGTCATTTCTAACACGCCGACTGGACGGCAGCGAATCACCGCGCCGGGGGCTACCGGGTAAGGGGTAACGACCAACACATCCACCGCGTCGCCATCATCGGCCAAAGTATGAGGGATATAGCCGTAGTTGGCTGGGTAAAACATCGGCGTCGCCATAAAACGATCGACCATTAGGGCATCCATGTCTTTGTCGACTTCATACTTAATGGGCGCATGGTTGGCCGGGATCTCGACCACTACGTAAATATCATTGGGTACATCTTTGCCGGCGGGGATCTGGGTGTAGCTCATAATGGGCCTCGTTTAGGGTCGGTGCTCGAAAAGGAAAAAAATAAAGGCGCAGTATATAGGGTGCGCCTTGTCATACCAATTTTATGAGGTGATTTTATTGAAGCGCTCAAAATAATCCGGGAATGTCTTGGCGGTGCAGCCGGGATCATTGATCACAATGCCGTCTGTGGCAAAGGCTGCGAGCGAAAAGCACATTGCCATCCGATGGTCCTTATAGGTATCAATGGCGGCCGGCATGACATGCTGGGGCGGTGTAATGGTCAGATAATCGTGGCCTTCTTCCACCACCGCGCCGAGTTTGCGCAGTTCGGTGGTCATCGCGGCGATACGATCGGTTTCCTTAACGCGCCAATTGTAGATATTGCGGATCACCGTGGTACCTTCAGCAAATAGGGCCGCAACGGCGATCGTCATGGCCGCATCGGGAATATGGTTCAGATCCAAGTCGATCGCCTGCAGCGTGCCCTGATGCGCCACCTCAATCCAGTTTTCCGAGCGCAGCACCGTGGCGCCCATCTGTTCCAGTACCTCGGCAAAGCGGATGTCGCCCTGGACCGAGGCGGTGCCGACCCCGTGAACCCGAACCGGCCCACCGCCGATGGCGCCGGCCGCAAGAAAATAACTGGCGCTGCTGGCATCGCCTTCGACCAGAATCTTGCCCGGTGACTGATAGCTCTGCAAACCATCGATGACAAAGCTCTGATAGTCATTATTGACTACCGTGACGCCAAAGCGTTGCATAACATCGAGCGTGATGTCGATGTAGGGTTTGGACACCAGTTCGCCGGTCACGTTGATCGTGAGGGCTTGCTTTAACAGGGGTGCGGCCATCAGCAGCGCCGTCAAAAACTGGCTGGAGATGCTGCCTTCTATGGCCACCGGGGCCGCTTTGAGCGGCCGCGCGCTAATCTTAAGCGGCGGAAAACCAGTCGCCTGATGGTAGTCAACATCTGCTCCCAAGGCTTGCATGGCTTCGATCAAGTCACCGATCGGGCGCTCGAACATGCGCTCTTCGCCGGTCAGAATGAATTCGCCGCTGCCAAAACACAGTGCCGCAGCCAGGGGTCGCATGGCGGTCCCGGCATTACCTAGGAAAATGGTTTCACTTTGGCCGCGCGCCAAGGGGCCATCGAGCCCAATAACGGTACATTGGGTGCGCTCGGCATTGAGTTTAAAGCTAACACCGAGCTGGGTCAGGGCCTGCAACATATGATGGACATCATCGCTGTCTAATAGATTATCGATAACGGTCGTGCCCCGGCTGATGGCCGCCAGCAACAGGATACGATTGGATAAGCTTTTCGAACCGGGGATGGTGACTTCACCGTGGGCATGGCTTAATTTTGGTAGGGTTAACGATTCCATAGCTAATAGACGCCGAATGAACAAAGGATTTTGCGCCATTGTAAGGTAGTTTCAGGTGATCTTGCACCCTAAGCAATAGAAATCAAAACTGTATTGTGGGATCTGCACCGCCATTGCGACCGAGGTGGGGGCCGGAGGCCGTAGCCCCGGGGCATTGGATGGCAGCTTGCTATTTGACTATGAGTATATCGACGGTAATTCGGTCCAGCACTTTCTCGGCGGTATGACCCAGTAGCCAACGTTCGAATCCGGATCGGGACACCGCGCCCATAATTACAATGTCGATATCGTTTTCATACAGATGGTCTGGAATGACCTGTACCGGAGAGCCCATCTCCAGTTTCGCCAAATCCGTTGCGATACCCTTACTGGAAGCCAAGCTGGCCAATGCATCCAGGTGTTGCTGACGGATTTCCTCGCTGATATCGGTTGAGTTGATGGCCGGTTGGTCCAGGTAGATCATTAGGGGTGTTGGGTCGTAAACGTGCAGGAGCTGCACTTGGCCGTCCAGCTGAGCCGCCAGATCTAGGCCGCATTGGATGATATGGTCGTCGAGAAAGCTCGGTTTATCATTGCCGCGGACCGGATCGACGGCCGCCGTGACCGTTACCTTAGGGTGCCAAGCGGTGCCCTTCGTCAAGAGTAGGGGCACCGGGCAGTGACGGATCAGTTCCCAATCCGTTTGGCTGAAAAAGGTGCGCTGGATAACGTTTTGATGGTGCGTCGCCTTGACCACCAGATCGACCGAATTACCATCTATATAGTTCAGCAGCGCGGTGCCAGCATGTTTATCCCATACCGCTTCGGTGTGCACGACAATGTCCTGGGCACGGGCGATGGCAGCTAGGCTGTCGAGTCCAATGAGCAACCTGGACAGGTAAGCGTCGCGCGCATTTTCGGCCAGGTTCTGGAGGTTGTTCAGGGCTCCGTCATAGCCCGAGGTAAAGAGCGTCATCCGGGAGCCGGTTTTTTTTGCCAGCATGGCTGCCTTTTCGACAGCCGTCACACTTTCTTCCGATTGATCCAATAAAACGATGATGTGGCGTAGTTCAAACATGGTCGTCCCTCCAGCAGGATTAACGGCACGCGATCCAGATTACAAACCGCGATGGATACCTGCTAGCCTAGAAAGGACTGGGGATTTTGTGCTGATCTACATCAAGGAATGATTTGGAAAACGACAACGACCTTCTGGACGCCATTGACCTCTGAGGCAATTTCAACGGCCTGATCGGCTGTCTTTTCGCTGACTCGACCCATCAGGTAAACAATGCCTTGCTGGACCACCAGTTCGATATTGGAGGAGGGGAAAAAGTCGGTGGTGAACATTCGCGACCGGGTCTTAACAGAGAGCCACTTATCGTTCGCCTTAAGGCCGGTGGAGATATTCGGTTCAGCCGTGAGGTGGTTGTGTATCGCCATAATTTGGGGATCTGTTTTCAATAGGCCGGTCGCCAAGGTCACCAATTCGATTGTGGGCACCTGGCCGACAATCAGAACCACGCCGGCGTTGACCTGAATATCGACATTGGCGTTCCGATAGCGCTCATCTAATTTAACCAGGTTTACTTTGAGGCGGGTTTGAATGCTCTTGTCATCTATTACCTCACCCATGGTGCGACCTTCTGGATCGGGTCGAATGGGTTCTTCGGTGATGCTGCCGCGGATAGTTGCGCAGCCAGTGAGCAGCAAGACCAATAACCAAGGCAGAACGTGCAG
Source organism: Granulosicoccus sp. (assembly GCA_047618105.1). GTDB lineage: Bacteria > Pseudomonadota > Gammaproteobacteria > Pseudomonadales > Natronospirillaceae > Reinekea. The sequence continues at coordinate 7,176 of JBLHFL010000006.1, read as the reverse complement.
GCGATTCATAATTCGTTTCCAAAGATGGCATTTTCAATGAGTTCAACTAAGCAGTTTAAGACCAGGTGATGGGTCAACTGCACGCCACCGTCTCGGTCACTTTCCACGCGCAGTTCTATGTCGTTATCGTCGAGTAATGTGGCAACGTCGCCACCATTGCCGCCGGTGAGCGCAATGACGCAGACACCCTGTTCGTGTGCCGCCTGAATCGCCTTGATCAGGGCCGAGGCACTTCCGGTGGATGAAAGGATGAAGAGGATGTCGGGTGCGTGGCATAGGGCGCGCACTTGCCGGGCATAGATATCACCCGGCCCGCTGTCATGGGCGATGGCACTGGTGAGGATGCCATCATTGCTGAGCATCAACGCGGGTAAGCCGGGCCGGTCGCGTTCAAATCGACTGAGCATTTGAGCGGCAAAACCGGCCCCGAGAGCGCCTGAGGCGCCCATGCCACAGACGACAATCTTGCCGTCATTGATGAGACAGTCGGTCATGACCTCGCTGGTCTGTTCGATCAGAGTGTCCAGTGTTTCGGCGGCCATTTGGAATGTTTCCAAGGCCAGGCCAACCTGGTCGATAATTATGTCTTGTGGGTTCATATGGTGGCTAAAAAAGCTCCTTTAATCCACTGCGCTTGTCGGTTGATATTGATGCCGATGACATCGAAGCGCATGAATAGTTTACTCAAATGGTTATGGGTCAAAATATAGTATTGGGCCGTCTTGGTCAGCTTTCGTTGCTTGGACAGGTTAACGCTGGCCGCGGCAGAACCGAAATGAGTATGGGCGCGATAGCGTACCTCGACAAAGACTAATTCCCGTTGCGAGCGGCAAATCAGGTCAATTTCACCAAAACGACTGCGAAAATTGCGCTCTAAGACCGCCAAGCCGGCTGCGACCAACAGTTTCTCGGCCAATCGCTCGGCACTGATTCCGGTCCTGAGGTGCTTGGGTTGGTCTGAGCTCATTGCAGTAGGTCGGTTGCAGGTACTTGGCGGACAAGTCCATCTTGAACCTCGGCCCAGTCCAGCTCGCGTTGAATTCTGCCGCTTTTCGTCAGTGTCATGGCTCCGGTCACGCCCTGAATGCGGACGTCATTGAAAACCGACATTTGCGGTAGGCGAGGATAGAGACGATATGCATCAACCCCTAGGGCGACCAAGGCCGCATAATTGTCTAGGCTTTCTGGGAAGGCCTCGGCCACTCGGTTTTTGATCGGGCTGGGCGCTAGGCGCCAGGGCATCTCGACAAAGCGGACGCCCTCCAAATCTTTATTCTTATCCGGATCATCTACCCCAGAATAGAGAATAGAAGTTGCCACCACAGGTAGATCAACGCCACGCTGATAGTTAAGAATGGGTTTTAGTTGTCGAGCCTGAGCAGGAAAGGCGAGCATAAATACCATATCGATATCCTCTCGGCGACGGAACTCAAACACCAGATCTTCGTCCAGTTTGCGCCGCAGTATCTGAGAACGTTCCTCGCTGTCTTGGATATTCAATGCATTCTTTATGTTGGTCAGATACTGATCGGGTTGGCTAAACAGGGCTTTGCTGGCGATAACCCCACCTTTGAGTTGCCAAAAGCGCACAAATGCATCGCTGACCCGTTCGCCCCAGGCGCTATCCGGCGCGACAATCATGACGCGGCGCACCCCTTGCTGCCAGATGTCATTGGCTACCTGAATCGCTTCATCCTCGGGGGCTAAGCCAAATTGATAGAAGTTGGCCACTCGTTCGACGCGACTGTCTGCGTAATTCAATGCAAGTACCGGGATGGGTAGGTCTTGGATCCCGGCCATACGCTGGACCTTAACCTTGGTTAGTGGGCCTATAATCGCTTGGGCGCCCTCTGCGGTGGCCTGTTTGTACAGGGCGCCTATGTCCTCGTTGGCGGCCGTATCGTAAAAGGTCAGCTCCGGCGTTTCTTGGCCGTACTGACGGGCTTGATACCAGGCGGCGAGCAACCCGTTGCGGATCGCATTGCCAGCCTTTTCCAATGATCCAGACAAAGGTAGCAGGATGCCTAGGCGAGTCGGTTGGTTAAGGGTGAGTTCGGTGAGCATCTGCAGGCTTCGGGGTAGACTTTTGGCCGCCGGATGTCGGCTATTTGCCAGCTGCCATTGTTCCACCACGTATTGTAGGCGGCTCAATTCACCATCTTCCGTTCGGCTGATCAGGGCCAGTTGAATCCAGCCGGTTAGATCCGGGCTCGATTCTGTATCAACTAGGCTTAACAGCTGCTCTTGAGGGACCAGCTGTAGATCAAACCATATCTGTTCTTGATTGGTAATGGCTGTCTCACCTTCAAGCACTGGCGCTAAAAAAATTCGTTCGCGTGCAGCAGAAAGCGATCGACCTGAAAACTCGTAGGCCTCAGCACGTTTTAGATTTAGCGCGATCTGTTCCTGAAGTGGCAAGCCGTCTAACAAATAGGCATACTCGCCGCTCAACCAACTCAGCGCCTCTTGGCCATCGCCCAAGATCAGCGCGATGTTGGCATTGGCCAGAACATATCGGGTTTGCTGATCTGTTAACAGTTGATTGAAGCTCAGGCTGTGCAGCAAGATGCGGGCCTCATCAACCTTTTGCTGGGCGATATAGTCCTCAATAGTCGTTATTTGCTGATTGACCATTGGCCCGGCTTCGGCTTCGGCTTCGGACGCCGGGGCGATTATAACCTGCGGTACCACAGCAGTGACCGGGGGTGGCGCCACGACTGTCGTGGCGCAGCCCTGCAGTAGGGCAAGAACTAGCAGTGACAACAGCGTAGCTGTGTTAGCAAACGAGCAAATTCGCATGGTCCGGTGAACTTATGTTTGAGTACCTGTGCATTCTACTCAGTATTCACCGTAAAAGTCATTCGGTCATCACAATTGACTGTGTAAGAGAACGGAAAATGAACAGCAACCAGATCATTAGAAGTACTTTGTATGTCGTGGCCACACCGATCGGCAACCTGGCCGATATTTCCGAGCGAGCGCAACAGGTCTTGCGTTCGGTCGACCTGATCTGCTGTGAGGATACCCGCCACAGCGCTCGATTGATGGATCACCTAGGCTGCACGACCCCCCTGCTATCGTTGCACGAGCACAATGAACGGGACCGCTCGGCCATGATCGTCGAGCGCCTGCAGTCGGGGCAATCGATCGCACTGGTCAGTGATGCCGGTACACCGTTAATTTCAGACCCCGGTTATGTCTTGGTTAATCATGTGATTGACGCCCAGTTACAGGTGGTGCCTATTCCAGGCGCCAGCGCGGTGATTACCGCTTTATCTATCAGTGGTCTGCCGACTGATCGATGGCGCTTCGAAGGCTTTCTGCCGAGTAAGACCGGCGCACGTTTGAAGATCCTTAACGCCTTGGCGAAAGACCACCTGACTCTGGTCTTTTATGAAAGCAGCCATCGTATAGAAGGGTCACTCGCCGATATGGCGTTAGCCTTTGGCGCTGACCGGCCGATTGTCGTGGCCCGCGAGTTGACCAAGACGTTCGAGACCGTCCTGCGCGGCACCATCGCAGACGTGCAGCAGGCCGTGGCGGCCGATAACAACCAGCGCAAAGGTGAATTTGTGGTCTTAGTGCAGGGGGTGGCGACCGAAGTGGTCGGCATCGGCGACGAGCGAGTGGTGGCGTTGGTTAACGAATTAACCGCTATTTTGCCGCCGAAGAAGGCCGCGGCCATCGTGGCCAAGGTATTTGGCGGGTCAAAAAAGATCTATTATGAATATATTGTCGCCTTGGGCAGCGAATAAACTTGCCTTCCTGAGGATTTCCGGTAGTTTGCCGCTCGGGAGATAGCTAGGCAGTCGCCGCTTGCTTGCAAGGGGAGGAAAGTCCGGGCTCCATAGGGTAAGGTGCCAGTTAACGGCTGGGCGGCGTGAGCCGACGGAAAGTGCAACAGAGAAGAGACCGCCAGATGGGCAACCGTTTGGTAAGGGTGAAACGGTGCGGTAAGAGCGCACCGCGACTCTGGTAACAGAGTTGGCATGGCAAACCCCACCTGGAGCAAGACCAAATAGGGTTCCATTAAGGCGTGACCCGCGCTGGAACCGGGTAGGTCGCTTGACTGTGTGAGCGATTGCACGGCTAGATGAATGACTGTCCACGACAGAACCCGGCTTATCGGCTGTCTCCCACCTCTATCCCAAACCTTGCCTAAGCAGGGCTTGGGATTCCATTACTGCGCGCCGGCACAAGCCGCTTACCGCAGCCATAGTAGAATAGCGTTAGTCTGGCCCCGCGCCTCGTTGCGATCTGCAATCCTATATTTACCTTCATTTATTGGTAATTCTCATTCCAAAATAATCTAACACTTAAGGTATTACATTAACTTCACGGCGTAAGCCGAATGCTCGTCTGTGTTTTGCATTGTTAGCGATCGCTAACATTTCTGCTTCGCTCTACTGTCCACATTTTAACCTACTGTTTTTAAAGGCTTTTCCAGTTCTTTTATTGTCAGCGTAGGCTTGCTTGTGGTACCTAGGGTCTTTATAGTGTCGAATAGTGGGGTAAAGTGGATAAATGTGGAGTTTGTCTGTTTGTAAGTGATTACTAACTGTGGGTTATTTTGGAGTCGCCAGTGGCGTTGAACGACAACTATATGTTGCGAGGAGTGCACTCCTTGGCGTTAGACGTCAAGGGACGGATTGCCATGCCTAGCAAATATCGTTCGCTCCTTGAGCAGCTGGCCAATAACCAGTTAGTAATCACTATCGATACCGAATCCAAATGCCTGCTGATATACCCCCTCGCGGAATGGGATCTTATTCAGGAAAAGATATCGGCACTGTCTTCCTTTAACAAAGCAGCTCGGCGCATACAGCGACTATTAATAGGTTACGCCACCGATGCTGACGTCGATACCGCCGGACGACTGCTGATTGCTGGCCCGCTGCGCGAATATGCCCAGCTGGACAAGAAGGTCGTGTTATTAGGGCAAGGTAATAAATTTGAACTGTGGTCTGAATCGCTGTGGAACGAGGCGCGTGATGAATATATAGCCGCCGCCGGCACCGATTCGGCCATGACCGCTGAATTGGAGCAAATCTCGTTATGAGTCCTGTTGACGCCGCTCAGTTTCAGCATGAAACCGTATTATTGGCAGAGGCCGTCGACGCCGTTTTGGCGGGCGAGGGTTTTTATATAGACGGCACCTTCGGCCGCGGCGGTCACAGTCGCCATCTGCTTTCCCAGCTGGGTGCGACATCCCGGCTGCTGGTGATCGATAAAGATCCGCTGGCGATTGCCGAAGCGCAGCGTCTTGCCGCCGGAGATAGTCGGGTCACCGTGGTCCAAGACGGCTTTGCGAACCTAGCCCAGGTGGTCGCCGAGCAAGACCTGACCGGTCAGGTTTGTGGCGTGTTGTTGGACTTGGGCGTGTCATCGCCTCAGCTAGACGATGCCCGGCGCGGCTTTAGTTTTCAAAACGATGGCCCGTTAGATATGCGCATGAACCCAGATGAAGGGCTCAGTGCTGCCGAGTGGCTGACCGTAGTGAAGGAGGTTGACCTGGCCAACGTCCTATTTCAATACGGTGATGAGCGCTTTAGTCGGCGCATCGCCAAGGCGATCGTGGCAGCTCGACAGGAGCAGGCGCTGACCTCTACCACTCAGTTAGCTGAAATTATTAAGGTCGCCCATCCCAAATGGGATCATAAGCGCCACCCGGCGACCAAATCGTTTCAGGCCATCCGAATTTTCATCAACGGTGAGTTGGTCGAGTTGGAACAGGCGCTCAACGCAGCCGTTGATGTGCTCAAGCCCGGCGGTCGATTGGCCGTGATTGCATTCCACAGCTTGGAAGACCGGGCGGTTAAGCATTTTATTCGCCTTCAGGCCAATGGCCCTGAATTGCCCCCTGGCTTGCCTATTCCGGAATCGGACATCGTGCGTACGATGCGCGCCGTCGGTAAGGCGATTAAGCCCAGTAAGGACGAGGTTGCGGTAAACGTTCGCTCACGCAGCGCAGTGCTTAGAATTGCGGAAAAGCTCTAAGGATGTCGGTGTCACCGGCCGCTTGGGGGCTGTTAGCGATAGAGCTCTGCGTAGTGTTGATCACGGCCTTCGGTATTGTTTCAGTGACCTACCAGACGCGCGGCCAGTTTGCATTGCTGGAACAGAGTCGCCAAGCGCAGCAGGTCCAGTGGGAGGAGTGGGGTAGGTTGCTGTTAGAGGAGAGTGCTTTTTCCTCGCCGTCGCGTGTAGAACGCGTCGCGCGCGAGCAATTAGAGATGATATTACCCAGTGTCGAAAACATTCGAGCAATGGAATACAAATAAAAAGGGGTATGGGTTAGGACATGGTGCAAACTCGTTGGCGCTACACCACAGTACAAATAGTTTTGCTGGCATTAGTGTCGGTGACGCTTTGGCGTGTGGTGTATCTACAAGTGATGCAGAAGGACTTTCTGATCTCAGAAGGAACTTCTCGCTGGCAGCGTAGCGAAATAGTTAACGCACCGCGTGGCATGTTGTCGGATCGCTATGGCGAGCCCATTGCCGTGAGTACGCCGGTCATATCTGTTTGGGCCGATCCCCGTGAGTTAGACCCTGCCGATTTGCCGGCCCTGGCCGAGGCGGCCGAGGTCAAGGTTAAGACTCTCATTCGGCGGGCTGATGCTCATCGCGCCTTTATGTTTGTGCGCCGTCAAATGACCCCCGATCAGGCCCAGTTAATTCTCGATATGAAATTGCCTGGTGTCTACGGTCAGCAAGAATACAAACGTTTCTATCCAACCGGCGAAGTCGCAGCCCATCTCAGCGGATTTACCGATGTCGATGATCGAGGTCAGGAAGGCATTGAGTTGGCTTTTGAGCGGCAGCTAGCCTCTGTTGCGGGCAAGAAAGAAGTGATTCGCGATTTGCTCGGCCGCTCAGTGCGGGATGTTGGCGAGATATTGGCGGCACAGCCGGGTGAGAATCTGGTACTGACAATAGACCTACGCCTGCAATATCTGGCCTTTCGTGAGCTCAAGCAGGCGGTGGCGAGCATGGGCGCCGCGTCCGGTTCCGTGGTTATGATGGACATTCGTACCGGCGATATCCTGGCACTGGTCAATCAGCCCGGCTACAACCCTAATGATAGAAGCTCGCTCTTGCCTGAGGCCTTGCGCAACCGTGCGCTGACCGACCTGTTCGAACCTGGCTCGGTGATGAAGCCGTTGACCATGGCAAT